>JAWWCH010000007.1:0-15750 GCA_033720575.1 Marinirhabdus sp. | reverse complement strand
TTTATCGTATGGTACTTGATATACGTAATTTGGAATTGTCTTTTGGGACGGAGGAGAATAAAATGGAAGATGCATCAAAAGAAGCGCGAGAGAAACTTGAACGGTCTATTGCTACCATAAAACCTCTTTCTGAGGGTCATATTCTTACAGAAAACGACATCCACCTATTGAGCCCCGGTGATGGTTTTCAATGGTCACAGCGAGCGGAAGTCATTGGGAAAAGGCTACGGTCAAAAATGCCGAAAGACGAAATCATTTATCTAGAAAATCTTCAATAATGAAAGTACTCCCCAAATTAGTAATTACAGATATTGACGGAGTATGGACTGACGGCAGCATGTATTATGATGATACCAGCCACGAATTTAAGCGGTTTAACACCTCAGATAGCGTTGGGGTTCTTTTCCTCAAATACTTAGCAGTTCCCTTGGTAATTATGACAGGGGAGAACACGCCAATTGTGAAACGAAGAGCTGATAAGCTCCAAATAAATGAGGTTTATCTCGGGGTGAAAAACAAATTAAAATTAGCGCAGGAATTATGTAAAGCACGAGCGATTCAATTAAATGATGTGGCCTTTATTGGAGATGACATCAACGATTTGCAACTTCTAGAAAAAGTAGGTTTCAGCGCGGTTCCCAGCAATGCCCCCCAATACATTAAGTCAAAAGTGGATAAAGTGCTTAATACTCGTGGAGGCGACGGTGCTTTTCGCGAATTTGTTGAATTATTGGTAACACAGCATAGTTCGATAGATTTGATGTTGAAAAGGTACACTGAAGAGCAAAATCTCAATCAGTAATATACCTAATGCGATTTTCATATGAGGCTTAAGCAAAGCAAACTTGCCAAGAATGCTGCTATTTATAGCATCTTTACGTTGTTGCAACGTGGCTTGGGTTTCTTTTTATTGCCGGTGTACACCACGGTACTTGCCACTGAAGAACTGGGTATCATAAGTACTTCCACCGCTGTTATTTCTTTCTTGGTTTTGTTTTTCGGGTTGTCACTCAGGGGATCAGTGGCCTATTATTTCTATGAATATAAGGAAAACAACATAGCCTATTTAAAGAAAATCAATGGTACCAATGTGGTGTTTATTTTGTTGTTTTCTCTTTTTGGTATTGCGTTTTTGTTGCTTACTAAAGAATGGATACTTGACACCTTATTCGAGAACATTGCTTTTGATCCATACGTGCTGCTTTCACTGATTAGTATCTTCTTACAACCACTTTATTTTTATTATCAATCGGTTTTAAAGGCTAAGCAATTAGCTAAAAAAGCTTCCATCTTAGACTTTGTATATTTCGGTGTGATGATAGGGTTAACACTTATCTTGATCATCGGATTCAATTTTCAGGCAGAAGGAGCCTTATTGGCAAATGCGGTAGCAAGTTTCTTGGTGTTCTTCTTGAGTTTGTCGGGTCTCAGAAAAGATGTCATTTGGGGTTTCAACCCGAGCCTTTTAAAGAAAACATTGAAATACTCGCTACCGATCTTACCGCACAATCTATCGGGATGGGCTATGAATATGGTCGATAAAATTATGTTGAACACCATAGATTCATTGAGCGTAGTAGCATTATTTGACGTTGGTTCACAAATTGGAAAAATAGTGAATATGATATCACTCGGGGTTAACTCTGCGTATGCCCCATGGTTTTTTGATCAAGTAAAAAATGACGAAAACAGTAAAATCAACATAGCTGCGATTACACTTAAGATAGTGATGCTCTATTCTATCATTGGTGTAGTGGTGAGTTGGATTGCTCCAGAATTTATACAAATAATTAGCAAACCCGCCTATCATGACACTTGGAAAATTGTGCCTATAATTACAACAGCCTTCGTAATCAACGGTTTCTATTTTACCTTTAGCTATGTTTTTTTCTTGGACAAAACGAAATATTTGCCAGTTCTTACGCTTGTTGGAGCCATCGTAAATATTATTTTGAATTATTTGTTGATTACCGAATACAGTTATTTGGGAGCAGCGATTGCAAGCTTACTCACCAAAGTGTTTTTTGCTTCATTGGTTTATTATTTCAGTCAAAAATTGTATGCCATACCCTATAGACTTTGGAGAATTGTTTCGGTGATTACGGTTGGTTTTATGTTTTCGTTAGTTCCATTGATTGTACAAGATTATTTAGAGGAATTCAATAAATGGTGGGTTCTGAGCATAAAGGTGATATTTCTAAGTATTTTTGGAGGCTATTATTTGATGACTTACGTCACTAACATAAAAAACATTATTAAACGCAAGAATGACACCTAAAAATTTACTCGAAAAAATAGAAAGCGAGCAGCCCGTGGAAACCATTACCCTTAGGGATGGTACACCTGTATGGCCTTTAATTCGGCAAGCGGTCTATTTTACGAGTATGAGAGCGAAGGTTCAATACAACAATAAATTGCGAACCCGAAGCAAGGTACAACTGATTAAAAATTTCTTCTATGGAATAAAATATCTATTACAACTTTCAAGATTTGACTACGTTTTCTTTAACAATGCAGACAAACGGGTCAACTACAATAACAGAATGTTCGATATTTATTACGATGCTTGGGCAGATGCCTTCGATTCCGAAAAATGTTTGTTCGTAGAATGGGCCATAGAAAAGCATCATCCTAAAAAAAGGGTGCACTCCAAACATGTAGTGTCTGATCTTCCCATGAAATTTTTTGCCGCCATATATTCTGTTTTCGTTAAAGTTGAGATTAAAAATGAGGCATTGCTTTCTAAGATTTTAAACGAACAATCCATTCAGCTAGATGTGAAAAGGGAGCTCAAAGCGAAGTTGGGGCTATTTAAAGCGTATAAAAAACTATTTAAGAAAATCGACGCTCAAGCGGTGTTTGTACTGAGCAGTTTTACGAAGACTGGCGAGGTGTTGGCAGCCAAAGAATTGGGTATTCCTGTATACGAGGCGCAACATGGTTTCATAGGTCACACCCACCCCTTTTACCATGCCACTAAGAAGTTTCCAACCTTTTACCCAGACTTTTTGATAAGCTTTGGTGCGTCTGAAAAGAAGGAGGCACTTGAAACACTCGTATTTGAGCCCAATAAGATAATACCCGTAGGAAGTTTGCAATTAGATTTAGTAAAAAAACGGAAGGTTCCTGAACAGCTAGCGGCACTTAAGAATGCCTATGAAAAGGTATTCTGTGTGACCCTACAAGCCATACAGGACGAACTAATTTTAAATTGGGTAACAAACCAAGCGGTTAGTCACCCAGAGTGGTTATTTATATTGCGGCCCAAGCAACCAAATACAAATTTTGAACTCTACACTAAGACAAATAATGTAACACTAATGCCAGAGATTTCTACCTATGACGTTCTGAAGGCATGCGATTATAACATCACAATTTTTTCGACAACCGTGGTAGAGGGAATTTTTTTGGGTGCGAAACCTATTTTATTTAATATTGACGCGTTGCCGTACAAATATTTCGACCTGAATAATTCAGATATTGCGATTATCAACGACAATGAATCACTGACAGAAAAACATTTATCGAAAAGCGGCACATTTAACACGCCTTACTTTGTAGAAGATTATTTCAATAATGTAGCCAAAGCTGCTCCATGCATCTAAGAAACCTCTTATTCATATTGCTTATCCTTCAGCCTTTTATTGACAAATTGGCAAAAAAGGCAGGTTGGAGTATCAATGTCTTTAATGAACTTTTGAGTATTTCTGTTTTTCTAGCATTTATTGCAGTTCTGTTACAAAGAAAAAGACTCAATAGTCTTGCCCTGCTGATGTTCGCTTTTATTGGCTACTGTTCTTTATTGGTGATTTATCGGGGCGTTTATCCACTGGGGTTTTTCCAAGTCGTAATCTACAGTCAGTTTTTCTTTTACTTTTTTTATTTTTTGACACTTTCCGAAGAAGCCAAGAGAAAGACTATGATTTCGTTTAAGAGAATCATGGCCGTATTTGTATACGTGATCGCTATTCTTGCATGTTTTGAAGCCTACAACCACACCGTTTTTAGAAATTTTATGGGAGTACATAGTGTGAGACGTGGCATCAATTATTTTTACTTGATTTCTTTTTTCGGTTCGGGACCGAGTTTGGCCATTTTTATTACACTATTTGTTGCAATTTGGCACTATTGCCACTATGCATTAAAGGAAGCTATAGAACGGAAACACCTTTTCAACCTGATTTTAGCCATTCTTCTAGGGGTGCTCAGCTTTTCAAGAAAGGAAGTATTCTTCATGTTTGTATTCTTGGTGCTTTTCCCCTACCCTTCCAAAAATATGTTGAACCGATGGCTAAAACGACTGATCTTTTTTACCATAGTGTTTGCGGGATTGGTGGTCTACTACATTGCGTTTTTCGGAAAGGCCAATGCCGTTGCATTAGACAAGGACTATATTCGTTGGAAAATTGTTAGAAAATCCTCTGAAATCTATATCGACCATTTCCCGTTTGGTTCTGGTCCAGGAACATTTGGCTCAAGAGTTTCCCTTTGGATGACCGACATATATGAAAAATACAATGTGGGTCAAGACATGTTGGGGTGGGAAGTCATTAATAGCAAAGGGCCCATTTATGACGCATTTTTATTTACCTTGTTTACAGAGATTGGAATTGGAATTTTTATCCTATTCTTTTTTATGTATAAATTGTTTGAAGCGAAAACAATTGAGCAGGATGGTCCAAGTAGGTTCGTGAAAAACTTCCTGCTATTATTCACTATAGCCTTGGGGATGTTTACTCCTATGTTTTTAAATAATTTTGGTTTCATAATCATGATGTTCCTAGGTCTTATGATCGCACATGTATCCTTGTTTAAATTTCGAAATTGGTATGCATAAATTAAAATTGGTTTTCTATTATCTCATTGTTCAGAAACTTCCGCACTCGAGGTTGTGGAGCGGCTTTAATAGGTTTAGGAGATGGTATATGTCTGCCATGTTAGGAATCATGCCAAATGATCCACAATCAAAATTTGAAAACGGAATATACATTTCAGACGCCAGAAATTTAAGGATTGGTACCCATGTTCGAATAAATGAGCATGTGTTTTTACAGGGAAACATTACCTTGGGTAACCATGTGATGTTGGCACCCTACGTTGCTATATATACCAACACGCATGAACATGCTCAAATTGATATTCCCATGGTCATGGCTGGAGATACAGAGACGAAACCTGTAATCCTCGAAAACAACGTCTGGTTAGGGCGCAATGTTGTAGTATTACCAGGAATTACTATTGGAGAAGGAGCTATCGTTGGAGCCAATGCCGTAGTTACCAAAAATGTAGCTCCGTATACCATAGTTGGAGGTATTCCGGCAAAGGAAATCAGAAAACGATCATAAATACGATGAAAAGTAGGTGGAAACGTAGTGTGGGTTATAGTCTTTTGGCTGTGCTTTTGCTGAATATATTCCACGCTTTTTTCCTCTTTAAAAAGGAATACAGTCCGCTCACCATTTCGTATACGGCTTCTTCAGATTTTGAAACGTATACATGGTTTGCTGTAACACCAAAGTATAGCCAAGATTTGTTCCGAACCAAATCCATTCAAATACTTCCAAGCATTCCCAAAACAGTAACCACTCAAATAGAAGCCCCAAACGGTATTCAATTTTTGGGGTGCTATTACTCATGGAGTGATCGAGGAACTTTCGAGATTTCAAATGTGGAAGTTTCTGCAGATGGGAAAACCTGGCATTTTGACGATTTAAACAAACTATTGGCGTATTCAAGTGAAAATATTAGTCCGATAATCGAGAAGGGATCGCTAAAGGCTACTTCCAATAGTGATGGAAACGGTTGGCTGATGATTGATGTGCATCAATTTGAGAGGCTGGGACGTTCAAAAAACTTTGAACCGCTTCATTGGGGAGTCTCACTTGCCTTATTTTTAGTGATCTTTATTATTGGTATTGCTCGTGATCAACAAATGGCGAAGGTTTCGGCGGCACTTAGCACTGAAGGACATTCTATTTATGGGGTAAGAATATATGTTCTGTACCTGTGGATGTTACTGTTGCCGTTTTGGCTCATTGTATCACACGTTTTTATAGCGGTTTCTTTAGCGCTGGCTATCGTTCATTTTATAACGAAACGAAACGATTTTGATCTTAGTGGAATTAAAAAATTTATTCCCTTGTTTTTGCTATTTATCGGCATAGCAGTGGTCAACTTAGTGGCGCATCCCAATAACTTCCCTGTTGATCTTGGAGACTATAGCTACTTCCTTTTGGCTCCATTCCTTTTCATCGGGATGCAACAGAATGAGCTCAAAAAATGCATGACGGTATTTAAGATGTCGATTTGCGTATATATTATCTTGTTGAGCATTGCTATAGTCTCTAGATATTTCCAGTTAACAACACCCTATGATTTTTCCGATTTCTTCTATGAAACTGTAGAACAATATTGGCATTCTAGTTATTTGGCAAGTTTTGTTATGGTAGCGTTGATTTTTCTATATGCGACCAAAAAGCCTAATTGGTCGATGTTTGTATGGACGGTTTTTGCATTTGTATTCATGTATCTCTCCCAGGCGCGACTTCCGTTGTTGCTAGGATTAATGATGATCTCATTACTCACCGTCCTGAAATTCCCAAGAAAAATCAGATTCTACTATGTGTCAATCTTAACTTTAATATGTATTGGTGGCATGATTTGGATTTCACAGTCCAGACCCCTTCAAACAACCCTTATAAATGCCCTATTTACCAACGAAACCCAAAAATTGGATGCCCGGCCTGCACTATGGCAGGAAGCCATTGCCATTAGTGAAGAAAATTGGGCAATGGGCATCGGCTCGCAAAATGTGCGCAATGCTTTGGGCAGCAGTCTGGATGAGGGGTCGGCGATCAAATTCAGACGCTATAATGCACATAACCAATATCTGGAATTTTTATTGGGTTATGGCGTAATCATATTGGTTCTGTTTTTATTTGTATTGATACATCCCTTTGTACAGCGCTACCCAAAAACAATGTTATTTACGTTTTATTTTGCCATGGCAATGATGGTAGAATCGTATCTTTCAAGACAATCTGGCGTGGTTTTCTTTAGCCTTTGGTATTCATTTTTCATTTGGTATGATAGCAAAAATGGTGAACATATATAAAAAGTGTATTTCTAACCCATTGGTGTTCGTATTCGTACTTTTGGTAATTACCGAATTCGTCTACAAAATTTGCTTAAAGGAGTACTGGCATTTTTTTAAGATCTCTGCAGCGACAAAAATCGTCCTGCAAGGCTTTTTCGTCATTCAAATTATTAGAGATGACGTAAAGAAACTTTGGCCAATTTTGGTGCTGGTTACCTTATTTTTCCTAGGCCAACTGGGCTGGGTGCCTTTTGGGTTATTAAAAGCCAATGCATTATTTCTTGATCGTTATCTATTCCTGATACTGGCGCTCATTTACATTACGACCATACCAGAGGTGAAATCCTATTACCCCTTCTTCTTTCGGGTTTTTGAAGTGTTTATCCTTTTAAATTCGACCCTCATCTTAATAGGCTTTATTTTAGATCTGAATCTGTTCAATTCCTATTATGGAAATGGCAAGCGATTTGGAGTTAACGGACTCATACTCCGATCTGGAGCGGGCACCTATATCTATTGGATCGCACTTTTCTATTATGCTACCGAATGCTTTTACTTGAAAAAGAGAAAATGGATATCCTTTGCTCTCGTTTTCATAGCGTCCTTGTTGCTAGGAACTAAAGCCATGTTTCTCGGTATCGCCTTAATCGCCATATATGTCTGGATGTTGAAAAATGGATATAAAAATGAATGGCATTGGGTGTTGATTACGATAGCATCGCTTGTGGCCATGATCTTTTTCAAGGACGTATTGATCTGGGCCATGTCGAAATCTGAAGCCCTAAACGCCGTTTACCAAGAACGCGGTTGGTTTTCTGCCATGGTATCCTTGCGTGACCAGCATTTAATGGAAGAACTGCTGCCCTTGGTCAAGGAAAAATGGACCTGGCGCAATTATCTGTTTGGAGGGGGTTACGACATGCATTACCGAAGTCAGTTTGGGATATTGGACCTGCTGTATTTCTTCGGAATTATCGGTAGCGTGATCTACACCTTGATGTTGTCCAAATTATTCGTAACTTTTAAACTGAATAGAATCACGATAACCTTCCTAGTAGGGACGCTGGTCCTTATGGCGTTTAGCGCCAACTTTCTCTATGAGCCGGTCATCGCTTTTTATTTGGTGATGATAAAAGGGTATTTTGAAGCCAATTTAAAACGCAATGAAATTTAAAAGCGTACTTTTTACTATATTCTGTTTAGTGGTCTTGGCTTGTAGCTCAGATGACAATGATTCTCTAGAGGGTCAGCCAGAAGAAACCAATTTGAATATTTTAGAATACGGCCCTAAGCAAACCTTCACCGCAGAAGAAGTAATTATTACAACTTCAGGAATAGATCATACAGCAAGCTTAGAAGTATTTTTCTCTGGCACCGCGGCTCAATCTGTAAATATAGTAGAAAACACTATCATTGCGAGGGTGCCTTCAGGGGGGGCTTCGGGCAAGCTAACCATGAAATATAATGATAGTGAGATTGAAATTGGTGATCTTAGTATAACGCAAGAAATGGCTACATTTTATGCTTATGTTGAAGATGAAGTTTCTACCTTGAACATAGGAAATGGCATGTTAGAGGAATTCATTATAGAGCTACCTTCAGAGTATGGAGAAGGGGGTGTTCATAATGTCATGTATACCAGTAAATATAATGCGCTGTACAGCCAATACTGCATACAGTGTGGATCATCTGGTTGTTCATGTCACGGTGGTGTTCGTAATCTTGAGAATGGAATGTCTGCAGGAATATACTTAAGTGGCGATTTAGGTGAACCCTACCGTGCCAGTATTCTTGGTCTTACAGAAGACCATTTATATTATATCGTTGAAGATCAAGAAATGTTAACGGGAGAATTAATACGGGTCTTGTATCAAATAAATTTGCAAACCATGCAGCGATTGCAAATATGGGATTTTGAAAATCAGGGAGAACTCAGTCTACCATACAAGCCCGTTGCTCTAGGCAATAATCAATTGGTTGGTTTTAAGGAACTAAACAACGAATATAAATATAGAATATTCAATTTAAACACTTTTGAAACAATTGAGTTTGATGCCACCAATATTACCTCACTAAAAGCAAAGCACGATGGATCGCTGTTTGGTATTGATGAGGAAAATAATGCATTAGTCACCATAGACCCCTTTGATGGAGCAATTCTCGACACGGTTGTACAACTTGAGGGTTCGGTGGGAAGTGTTTTCTTTTCTGAAACAACCCTTCGATACTATTGGGTGCAACAAACATACGGAAGCGGCAATCGCTCTTCCACCTTGCACATATACAATCCAAGCAATAACATATTGACTTCGATACCAGCAGATCCTCCTGTTTCGGGAATATTTCTAGATAACTAAATATTGTACCTTTGCCCAAAATTTTATCGGGCGTGCAACACCTTCCCAAAATCCATATCCTGAACACCACCATTCACAATCTTTCCATGAGAGAGACTTTAGCGTTGGTGTCAAAAGCCATTTCAGAAAAAAAGCAAATTCACCATGTCGTGGTGAACGCGGGTAAAATCGTGGCCCTGCAAAAAGACGACGCCCTCCACAAAAGCGTTAACGAAAGTGATATCATTAATGCCGATGGACAAGCCGTAGTTTGGGCTTCAAAAGTGTTAGGAAAACCGCTCAAAGAACGAGTGGCAGGTATCGACCTGATGGAAAATCTCGTAGAATTGGCCCATCAACAAAACCATAGCATTTTTTTGCTCGGTGCCAAAGAAGAAGTGGTACAAGAAGTTGCTGAAATCTATCAAAAAAAATACAATCCAAACATCATTGCGGGATACCGCAATGGCTATTTCTCTCGAGAAGACGAACCACAAATTGCAAAACAAATTGCCCATAGTGGGGCACAAATGCTCTTTGTAGCTATTACGTCACCCATAAAGGAGAACTTTCTCTATAACCACCGTGACCTCTTAAAAGACGTTCCCTTTGTTATGGGGGTAGGCGGCAGCTTCGATGTCGTGGCAGGAAAGACAAAACGGGCGCCTGTTTGGATGCAAAAATTGGGCTTGGAATGGTTTTACCGCTTCCTTCAAGAACCCAAACGCATGTGGAAACGGTATTTGATAGGCAATAGCTCGTTTATTTGGTTGGTCCTAAAAGAAAAGTTTAAGAAAAACGATTAGTCTGATACAAGCACCAAGTTCACAGCTAGATTTATTAGCCGTCAAGAAAATTCTATCGAAGTGCCAACATTTCTCACTATCTTTCCGTTCCTAAAGTAATCCTGCCTAACAACAGTTATGAGAATTCTACTTTCGTCTATCTACCCGTACGTTTTTTTACTGTTGTACCTCACCATTCCTTTCGATGATTATATGCGGGCTTTGCCCAATATTTTATTGATTGTTTTAGCGATTTCCTTCCCCTTTGTAGTGACCAAAGAAGACCTTCAAAAGCTAAAACGATTGCCTACCCTATTATTTATAGCTTTAATCGTATACTTATTCTTCTTGGCCTTGGGAACAGGCCGTCTCTTGGAAGACAGCCCAGTAATTGAAAAAATTGCACTAGCCATGGGGTTGGTACTGCTGTACACACCGATCAACGGATTCAAAAAAATAAAAAAAGCCATTATTTTCTCATCATTGGCGGCGATTATTTTCTCTGTGGTAAGTATTATCATTGGCGTGTATCAAGGAGCCGAATTCGTCCTCCTCAATTCAGGAAATGTGATAGAAGCCATGTTGGTAGATCGTATTTATCTGGGACTGCTCTGTATTCTCAGTATTGTGGCGTCGTATAATTCACTCAAAACCACATACCATCCTTCCAATCGTTATTATGTGCTCGCCATAATTATAAACGTACTGTTCATTCTACTGATTGTTTCCCGTATTGCGATCATTGCTTTAATTGTACTATTCATCATTGGTATTTTTTATAAGAAAAGCAAGAGTTCACAAGTGCTATTTGTGGTAGGAATGTTGCTATTCGGTCTCGCTCTTACGTTTATACTCAGTATGGATTTCAGAAATAAAATCTTATACACCCCACAAGATACAGAGAGTCAAGGTTTGGTGGCAAATACCCTCGAAATGGAACCTCGTGCTGTTATATGGAAATGCGCTCAAAGAATTTCTGAAGCCAATGAAACCTTCGTTCAGGGATTGGGTTTTAAAAATACCAACGACTTGCTGGTAGATTGTTACAATACTACGGTTGAAGATGAAAGTAAGCGCAGCTGGTTGGTTACTACCAAATACAATACACATAATCAATTTCTGGATATATTTCTGGCCTCAGGAATTTTGGGGACACTGCTCTTTATGGGTTTCTTCGTTTTCGTTTTCCTTCGGAATAGGCGACAGTTTTTTCCAACCGCATTGTTGAGCAGTTTGATCCTCTTTATGCTGGTCGAAAATGTATTCCATCGGCAAATTGGGGCATACTATGTCGGTTTTGTGCTCATCTTACTGCTAATAAAAACAGTACCGCCACAAAACCCTGAACAATCTAATGAATTAAAAGCATAACAAATTGTACTTTTGCCGCTCGAAACAAGAGGCAGCAGACAAAATAGAAGCGAATGAAAATTACAGTTATAGGTACCGGATACGTAGGCTTGGTTACAGGAACTTGTTTGGCAGAAACAGGGAATGAGGTAGTTTGTGTAGACATTGATGCTGAAAAAGTTGAAAAAATGCGAAACGGTGAAGTGCCCATCTACGAGCCACACCTTGATGTGCTTTTTGAACGAAATATCAGCGCAAATCGTTTGTCGTTCACTACATCCTTGGATGAAGGCCTTGAACACGGTCAGATCATATTCTTGGCATTGCCTACTCCAGAAGATGAAGATGGCTCAGCAGATTTGAGTTACGTACTCAATGTTTCTGAAGAAATTGGAATGAAAATCAAGGAATATAAAGTCATCGTTGATAAAAGTACAGTCCCGGTGGGAACTGCTGAAAAAGTGCAAGCGGTAATCGCGAAGAACGCAAGTTGTGATTTTGATGTGGTTTCTAACCCTGAATTTCTACGCGAAGGATTTGCAGTAGACGATTTCTTGAAGCCCGAACGTATTGTGGTAGGCTCCAGCAGTGACCGTGCTACGGCTCTGATGCAAAAACTATACGCACCCTTTGTGCGTTCTGGCAACCCCATTATCATAATGGATGAGAAGTCGGCAGAACTCACCAAATACGCCGCAAATTCTTTTCTAGCAGCAAAGATTACCTTCATGAACGAAATTGCCAACTACTGTGAAAAAGTAGGGGCAGATGTAGATAAAGTTCGTGTGGGTATGGGAACCGATAGCCGCATCGGAAAACGTTTCCTGTTTCCAGGTATAGGTTACGGAGGCTCCTGTTTTCCGAAAGACGTAAAAGCCCTTCAGAAAGCGGGACGTGATGAAGGCTTTGAATTTAAAATCTTAGATGCGGTCATCGATGTGAATCAACAGCAAAAGACCATTTTGCTGCCAAAGATAGAAGCATACTTCAATAATGACCTAGCGGGTAAGAAAATCGCGATTTGGGGATTGGCATTCAAACCTGAAACAGATGATATCAGGGAGGCACCTTCCATCGATGTTATGAACGGATTACTTTCAAAAGGAGCAAATCTTTCGGTATTTGATCCAGAAGCCATGCCCAATATCAAAAAACAATTTGGCGACCAATTAACGTATGCAGATAGTATGTACGATGCGCTAGATGGGGCAGACGCCTTGGTAATTTGTACCGAATGGAGCATATTTAGAACGCCAAATTATGAAAAGCTAAAGCAACTCTTAAGTACCCCAGTCATCTTTGATGGTAGAAACTTGTATAATGTGGAAGATATGGCGGCTGAAGGTTTTACGTATTATTCCATAGGAAGAAAAGCAGCTGAGTAAATGAAGAAAAGGGTACTTATTACAGGAGCAGCAGGATTCTTGGGATCCCATCTTTGCGATAAATTTATGGCAGAAGGCTATCGCGTGGTGGGTATGGATAACCTGATCACCGGTGATCTAAAGAACATTGCGCACTTGTTCGAAAAGGAAGACTTCGAATTTTACCACCACGATGTGACGAAGTTCGTTCACGTACCCGGGCAGGTAGATTACATCCTACACTTCGCTTCACCTGCGAGTCCGATAGACTACCTTAAAATCCCTATTCAGACCTTAAAAGTGGGCTCATTGGGTACACATAATTTATTGGGATTGGCAAAAGAGAAAGAGGCACGTATTCTAATAGCTTCCACTTCTGAAGTTTATGGTGATCCCTTGGTACACCCGCAGAGTGAAGAGTATTATGGAAATGTTAATACAATTGGCCCCAGAGGCGTCTATGACGAAGCCAAACGATTCCAAGAGAGTATTACCATGGCGTACCATCGATTCCATGGGTTGGAAACCAGAATTGCCCGAATTTTCAACACCTACGGTCCGCGAATGCGATTGAACGACGGTCGTGTCATTCCTGCCTTTATCGGGCAAGCGCTGAGAGGGGAAGATCTCACCGTTTTTGGTGATGGCTCACAGACCCGTTCGTTCTGTTATGTGGATGACCAAGTGGAAGGATTGTACAAATTATTGCTAAGTGATTATTCATTGCCCGTCAATATTGGCAACCCGGATGAAATTACGATTCTTGAGTTTGCGCAAGAAATCATCAAGCTCACAGAAACCGAACAGAAAATTATCTATAAAGACCTGCCCAAAGACGATCCCATGCAGCGGCAACCCAATATTGAAAAGGCAAAAGAGATTTTGGGATGGGAGCCTAAGGTGTCAAGAAGCGAAGGGATGAAACAAACCTTCGCCTATTTTAAGAGCTTGACCAAAGAAGAACTCTTTAAGAGTGAACACAAAGATTTTTCTAAACACAACAGAATCTGATGATATTTCAACGCGGAAGATATTCTGGATTTTTACGACCCATTTCCTATATTTTGGATTTGTTGATCATCTTCCTATTGGCGTACAATAGTTTTGGTGAAAAACTATTGTATTTCCAGTATGTTGTATTTGTAACTGTGGGCTGGATCATCTTATCATTGAAATCAAACTTCTATGAAATTTACCGGTTTACGCATGTTTCAAAAATCATGTCGCTCATCGGAAAGCAGAGTATCATTTTCTTCCTGATTGTATTTTCTTTCTTCGGATTTTACAATGAACTCGACATAAACGCTTGGCAAATTGTGGTGTATGTGCTTTGGGTGATACTTGCTATTACCTTGCTCAAATTTGCTATTTTCTTTGTTCTGAAACGCTATCGGTCTCGATTTGGCGGAAACTCTAGAAAGGTGGTCATTATTGGTCTCAACAAGAAAACGGATCAATTGCGCCGCTTCTTCGAACAAAATCCTGAATACGGATATCGCTTGCAAGAAACCTTTGATATTAAGAGTCCAGAACAAACCCTCGACAAGTGCTTTGAATTCATCCAAAACAATCATGTGGATGAAATCTATAGTTCCATTGGTCAGTTGAGCAATAGACAGCTCACCAAGCTCATCGATTTTGCAGACAATAATCTCAAAGTGCTGAAATTTCTTCCAGACAACAAAGAAATCTACAGCAAGAAACTAGATTTCAACTATTATGGGGTATTGCCCATTTTGTCGATGCGCAAAATTCCAATAGACGAACCTTTCAATCAGTTCATCAAACGTAGTTTTGATATTGTGCTTTCCGTTTTCGTTATCATTTGTGTGTTGTCTTGGCTCACCCCAATTCTTGCGCTACTCATTAAATTAGAATCGAAAGGTCCGGTTTTCTTTAAGCAGAAACGAAATGGATTAGATTATAAAGAATTTTACTGCTATAAATATCGGTCTATGCGGCCCAATCCGATGGCACACCTACACCAGATCAGCAAGAATGACCCGCGGGTCACCAAAGTAGGTAGAATTATTCGGAAAACCAGTATCGATGAACTCCCCCAATTTATAAACGTACTAAAAGGGGATATGTCTGTGGTAGGACCAAGACCCCACATGGTAAGTCATACCCATATGTATGCCGAACGAATAGATAAGTTCATGGTGCGTCATTTTATCAAACCAGGTATTACTGGATTGGCTCAGGTAAGCGGCTATAGAGGAGAGGTAGAAGACGATAATCACATCATTAACCGTGTAAAATACGATATATTCTATCTTGAAAATTGGTCGTTATTCCTAGACCTAAAGATTGTCTTCCAAACCATATACAACGCCATCAGAGGAGAGGAAAAAGCCTACTAAAGTTTTTGTAGTGTATCAATAAATTCTTGGAATTGCGCATCAAAATCAAATGCTTGAATGGCGCGTGATTGAACTTCCATCTTCGAAAATTCTGCTAATTTACTTCGGTTCAACCCCTTCAAAAATTGTTCAAGACCAGCATAGTTCTTCACCTCAATTACCCAGCCCAAGCGGTGCTTATTTACAAGATCAGCCCCTTCACCACCCGCCATGTAAAGCAGAGGCAACCCCATTCTAGAATATTCAAAAATCTTAGAAGGTACCGAGCCGTAAATACGTTGTGCCAATGGTATGAAGGCGAGGTCGTAATTTCCCAATTGCTGATGCACATTGGCCACCTGAAACCATCCATTGGCTTCCATGCGTTCGTTGCCAACTTTTTTGTAATAATCTATGTAGGTTTGAAAATGAGTGAGTGCATCGGTATAATTGCCCCGGTAGCGGTCGCAAAATCCG
>JAWWCH010000006.1:0-16163 GCA_033720575.1 Marinirhabdus sp. | reverse complement strand
GGTGTATGCCAGGGGGTAAAATTGTGTTCTATACGGGAATCATGCCAATCGCCAAGAACGAAGCTGGTGTGGCAGCGATTATGGGGCACGAAGTGGCACACGCCTTGTCAAATCACGGTCAGCAACGAATGAGCGCAGCACAATATCAAGCGTTAGGCGCAGTTGCTGGGAATTTGGCATTAGGAAACGATCCGAAGAAACAACAAATATTTAACCAAGCATACGGTCTGGGTTCTACGGTAGGGGTCATGTTGCCCTTCAGTAGAAATCATGAGAGTGAAGCCGATAAAATCGGACTCACATTAATGGCTGTAGCAGGGTATGATCCCATGGCAGCGGCCGACTTATGGGAACGTATGAGAGCCAACGCTGGCGGAAATGCACCACCAGAGTTTTTGAGCACACACCCCTCAAGTACAACACGAATCAACAATATCACCTCTTGGGCGGCAGAAGCCAAAGCGGAAGCTAGAAAATTTGGAGTGACAAATTTTAGAAGACAATAAGATTTTAGCTGATTTTACTATTGAAACTGCCAACTGTTTGTTGGCAGTTTTTTTTATGTAAATTCACGGCATGAAAACAAAGCTCGCTAGAGGAGATAAAAAATTGATGCACGCCTGGGCGTTTTATGATTGGGCAAACTCAGTATATAGTTTGGTCATTGCTTCAGCCGTTTTCCCTATTTTTTATGGCGCTCTTTTTGCCAAGGACAATATTACGAGCATTGAAGTATTTGGAGGTAGCATTCGAAGTACTCCGTTAATAAGTTATACTACCGCAGCAGCGTTTTTGGTGGTTGCGTTTATTTCGCCCCTGCTGTCGGGTATTGCTGATTATATTGGCAATAAAAAGAATTTCTTGCGCTTTTTCTGCTACTTAGGGGCACTTTCCTGTATTGGCTTGTATTGGTTTTCATTGGAACACATTTATTTTAGTTTGCTATGCTATTTTTTCGGCCTAATTGGTTTTTGGGGAAGCTTGGTGTACTACAATTCTTATTTACCCGATGTAGCGTTTAAAGAAGACCAAGATCGATTAAGTGCCCAAGGCTATTCGCTTGGGTATATTGGAAGTGTACTTTTGCTGATCTTCAATTTGGCTATGGTTATGAAGCCAGAGTGGTTTGGTCTAGAGGCTGGTGGTGCTGGTAGTTTGCAGGCTATGAAGATTTCGTTCATTACTGTTGGAATTTGGTGGATTGGATTTAGTCAATACACTTTTTTTTACTTGCCCAAGGGGAATAAAAACCATCAAAAAGTGTCGCGTCGCGTTGTTTTTAACGGATTCAAAGAACTGCGCTCTGTATACCGTTCCTTGTCTCAGACCGTCGTATTAAAACGGTATCTTATTGCATTTTTCGTATACAGTATGGCCGTGCAGACCGTGATGTTGGTGGCCACTTATTTTGGTGAGCAAGAAATTGCATGGGGAGGCGATGAGGAGAAAACATTGGGACTAATCGTTAGTATTTTGATTATACAATTAGTTGCCGTATTTGGTGCGGTTCTAACTTCAAGGGCTTCAGCTAGGCTTGGTAATATTCATACACTAATCGGCATAAACCTCATTTGGGTGGGCATCTGTATCACCGCTTATTTTGTGACAAGTCCGACACAATTTTATGTGACTGCCGGTGTTGTTGGTTTGGTGATGGGGGGGATACAGTCGCTTTCTCGTTCAACCTATTCGAAGTTTTTACCTGAAACAAAAGATACTGCGTCCTATTTTAGTTTTTATGATGTTTCTGAGAAGATCGGCATAGTAATAGGGATGCTGTTATATGGGTTTATCGATCAAATCACAGGAAGCATGCGAAACTCAATATTATTCTTAGTAGTGTTCTTTGGGGTAGGCGTAATTTTACTCTTTCGAGTGCCGAGAAATTAGTTGATATATACAATTTTTACTTATGTTTGCGTTACATATCAATAGCAAATTAAAACTTATGAAGATATTTAAACTCCGATCTCTCTTCCTACTTACATTCTTTTCCTTAGTATTTGTGGGTTGTGAAGATGAACCGTTAGAAGGTGAATTTGTAGTAGATGAGCCGACCGCTGACCCTGGCCAGTTTGTTGCTACTATTGACGGAGAACAATTCACAGCATCATCTGTTGAGGCAAATATTATCAACGGTGGTTTGGTCGTGGTGGGAATTAATGATGCTGGGCAGAGTGTTTCCATTAATGTGTTGAACAAATCTGAATGTGTGTTCAACTTGGATAGTGCAGGTGCGTTTGGAGGGTATATTGCCGGAGGAAACGTCTATTCCAGTTTTGCCGTTGGAACCGATGTAACGTCTGGCTCTTTAGAGATTACCAGCTATAATACTGAAGATTTATTGGTTTCAGGAACGTTCGAATTTGTAGCTGTTGAAAATATTGGGGGTCAAGCTGGAACAGCAACCGTAACCATTACGGATGGTAGTTTTACTGCTATTCCCATCAATGTGGTAAGTGGTGATGTAGAGCCGAGTGAATGTGACCCCACAGGAGGAGGAAGTTCTGGTGGAGGTGGTTCTGGAACCGAACCTGATACCTTATTTGCGGTTGTCGATGGAGTTGACTTTTTTCCAACGAGCGTTGAAGTCTTACAATATATGGTGGGAATGGAACCCATGATTCAAGTAAAGGCAAACGATTCAATATCTGAGTCTACGGTCCGAATTGATATCCCTGAAAACTTACTGACAGGAACCTTTGATATGTTCAACGGCATTTCCGATGGAACACGTCTTATTGGTTATTATAGTGACAACAATGGGGGAGAGACCTTGTCTTCGAACCCAGGAACCATAACGATAACTGAATTTAATTCACAAACGGGTAGATTGGCAGCCAATTTCAATTTTACAGCTACCGATCCGTTAAATACTGACCCTACAGTAGTCCAGATAACTGAGGGTACGTTTGATGTTGGTTTTGTTCCAACACCAGGTAACGTTTCATTTTTCTTTGAAGCCAATGTGAATGGAAATCCGTTTGAACCCGAAACCGCTATAGCTACGCAGAGCAACTTCGAGGGCGTTGATATCATTACAATTTCTGCGACCATTGGGGACCGTTTAATGGAGTTGAACTTTCCTGCTTCTGTAGGTCCTGGGACCTACGGGATGAGTCCATTACTTGTCTCTGGTAACGAGGTCGTGGGAAGCTACTCACCAGATGTAATGGAAATGGTAACCTTTACCTCAGATCCTGGAACGTTAGAGATCGTTAGCTTCGACACCACAACAGGTGTAATCGAAGGAACGTTTAGTTTCACAGCCAAAGATGCAACGTTAACCGATCCTGCGATCTACGAAATTACTGATGGATCCTTTATTGTAGAACTTCAATAAGGATATAACGTCAATTTGTATATAAAAAAAGCCGCTATTATTAGCGGCTTTTTTTATGGTGCAAAAGGAAAGGTTAATTCGATTTTATGGTTCCTGATCCCATAACCTTGGTGTCACTCATACCTGGGTTCCCTTTATAGCGAATATCGCCCGAACCATGCACTCGTGCTTTTAATCCTTCATTAGCGGTTACTTCAGCATCTCCCGATCCCGAAATATATGCCTCTGTGTTTTTGGCACTCAGGGTAAAACCTTCAAAATCACCGCTTCCCGTAACTTTCACTTCTAGGTTATTTGCGGTACCCGACAGCACCATATCACCACTTCCCGTAACCTTTGCATCTACCGTATCACCTTCTATATTCAAATTCATATCACCACTTCCGGTTACATTTAAGGTAAGATTACTACCACGCAGGGTACTATTACTTGTAACATCTCCCGAACCGGTCAAGGATACTTCAGATAGATCCGTAAAGGGCACAGTGACCAGAATATCGTTTTTTGAGGTGTAGCTGATGCCTTTTCTAAGTTTGATTTTTAAAACTCCGCCGTTATTCTCAATTTCTACATATTCATGGAGATTATCGTCTGCTTTGATGGTAAGATTACCTTCCGTACCTGAAATCAGGTTCACTGATAAAGATCCTACCACTTTAACATTGTCATACGCCTGGGTAATGAACGTGGTTTCTGTGACATTCCCGCTACCTTTCACTTTTTTCCATTGGGCATGTAGGTTGGTAGGGTTGAGGGCCCATAAAACCACAAATAAGGCTAGTGTGTTGATTGTTTTCATATAGTTCGCTTTTTTGATTTAATTTTTTGTTAGTGTAATGTTTCCGTAGTTTGACATGATATTGATGGTATTGCCGCTTCCTTTTGAGCCCACATAGCCCTCGTACATTTTATCTGAATTTTCTTCATGTGTTTTCGTCAGGTTCAATAGTTCTTTGCCTTTTAAGTTGGCGTAGTTCAATTTCGCTATAAAGTCAAAATTTGCCCCGTTTGCCAGTCCGAGGTTTACTCGAGCATATTCTGATTTTATATTCACGGTTTGGCACGTGGCTTCCAATCGATCCACTTGGGTGGCTCCATAATCGGTTTTAATGTTTAAGGAACGGGTTACCGAACCAAAGGTATGGTCAATATAATCCCCTTTCCCCATCACATTGGCCGCTTTGTCAACTTTAATTTTGCCATAGTCATTGTTGTAGTTTAGGTCTGTAACCGAACCTATATTAGAATCAGTATAGTCTGCACTCACTTCAAGTGATTCGGCACGATCTAATCTGTAACCTGAATAATCGGCATTGATTTTTCCGCTTTTCATGTATGAAATGGTGGAGTTTTTGGTGTAGTCGAAGTTGAGCAAATTGTTGTCCGCCATGAGTTCCCCCAATAACAACTGTCCGTAATCACAACTGATTCTGGCATTTCCTTCCAATTTATCAATACTGATCGCTCCGTAGTTGTTGTCTAAGTCCACCGTATTGGTCACCGGCATTTTGATGATGTAATTTACTTCAACAGATACGTTATTATTGCCTTTTCCCCACCAACTGTTCCATTTTCCGTCTTTTTTTCCAAAAAGCGTTTCGGCAGTTACCTTTGATCCGTTTGCTGTGAATTCTACGGTGATCTCATCTAAACGTGCAGCAACTTTATCTTCGTTGTTGCCATTGGTTTTAATCAGAACGTCAATTACCACTCGGTTTTCAGTCCAGGTGACGATATCTATATTACCGTATGAATTGTCTACCTCAAGCCCGGCGTTTGCATTTACGGTGGATTCGTTGTGGATTTTCTTTTCTTTGGTGTGTTTCCCCGTGAACTTTCCGTTGGTTGCCAAGGCTATACCCGGCACGAACAGAAATAGTAGTACATAGTTATAAAAGTGTTTCATCTCTATTGTTTTTAAGTGTTTGAATAGATTCAATGGTTTCTGAAACCTGTTCTAAAATGGTAATTCTGGTCTGAAAGTTCGAAATCATGGCATGGATTACGCGCTTGTTGTTTCCGCTTTCAACAAGGTCTTTTTTGAGTTGTTGGTATTCCTGCTCTAATTTTGTTATTTCAACCAGGGCATCTTTGATCAGTTTCTTGGTTTCAGGAGATTCGAAGGTTTTTAGGGCTTGAATTTCCCGACTGATGGTTGTAGTAAAAAAAGACTGGGTTTGTTCCATTTCTGGAGAAACACTAGCCAAGTCTGCTTCCTGTGGCTGTTGTTGTGCCACGGCTACTCCTCCTAGGTAGAGCAATAGGCTAACCGTAGCTGCTATCGAAAGTGTCTTCAAAAGAAGTATTCTGGTTGGTGTCTTTTCTACAGCAGCATGTTCGTGTAATTTTTCCAAAAAGCGCTTTTGATGACCCTCAGGGAGTTCGTGTATATCGAAACTTCCTTGATGTCTTTCAAAACAATCCTTTATGATGTCTTTTTCTTCCATGGTTATGTATTCAGTTTTTTACGTAAACTTTCTTTGGCTCTCGAAATCAATGTTCTACAATTTGCATAGCTAATATCTAATATGTCACATATCTCTTCATAATCGTACCCTTCAATAAAGTGCAAGGTCAAAATGCGTTCATAGTTTCCGTTCAATTGTTGCATTCCGTCCAATATTCGCTGTACGTCAACATTTTCAATCGCTTCGGTGTCAATTCCTGTGAACGTTTCAACCTCCATTTGCCGTTCCAGTGTTTCTGTTATTGGAACATATCGTTGATTCTTTTTGTATTGTGCGATACTGTTGTTCACAACAATTCGTTTGAGCCATGAACCAAACGTAGCGGTACCCTTGAAGCTGTCTAGCTTGGTGAATGCAGCAATAAAGGCTTCCTGCATGCAATCTTCTGCCATAGCTGCGTCTTTTACGATTCGGAAAGCAACATTGAACATGGCACGGTTGTAGCGATTATATACCTCTAGCTGTGCGAGTTGATTGCCCTTTTTGCAAAGAACGAGTACGGATGCTATGTCTTGGTTGGTTAGTGCCAAAAATCTTCAGATTTAAAGTAAAGATAGCATTGCCCGTAAATTGTTACACCTTCACTTAAAAAAAATATTCAACTGGCATAACTATTGAATCATATGAGGGGTAGACTGGCGTAATATCCCTGTATTACATAGGGTTGCCAGCGTGAAGTAACAAATGTAAAACCAAAAGCATTCTGTCTCCATACAAGGAAGTGACAGAATGTCTTAAACCTATATATGGCGAAATCAAAATTAATGACCTTAGACAACTTGTCATTACAAGACATTCAAGACGAAGCAGATTTAATTCCACTGATGACCACAGAAGATGAGGATGCAATGAATCGGGAGGAACTTCCAACAACATTGCCCATTCTTCCATTGCGGAACACCGTGTTATTTCCCGGTGTTGTCATCCCTATAACCGCAGGTAGGGATAAATCCATCAAGCTGATCAATGAAACCAACAAAAACGGCAAAGTAATAGGAGTGGTGTCCCAGAAGGATGAGGAGAAGGAGAATCCAACGTTGTCAGACATCAACACTATCGGTACGGTAGCCCAGATCTTACGCGTGCTAAAAATGCCTGACGGGAATACTACTGTGATCATTCAGGGGAAGAAACGTTTTGAGGTGTCGGAAGTTATGACCACGGAGCCGTATATGACGGCTACCATCCGTGAAGTTGAGGAAGCCAGACCGGCCACCGAGAATGAAGAGTTTAAGGAAATCATTAGCTCTATCAAAGACTTGGCCCTTACCATTATCAAAGACAGTCCGAACATCCCTTCCGAAGCCGCTTTTGCCATAAAGAATATCGAGAGTTCGTCCTTCTTGATCAATTTCGTGTCGTCCAACCTGAACATTTCAGTAGAGGAAAAGCAGAAATTGTTGGAGATAAACGATCTCAAAGACCGTGCAATGGAAACCTTGCGCTACATGAATGTTGAACTGCAAAAATTGTCGTTGCGCAATGATATTCAGTCTAAAGTGGAAAGTGACATCAGTCAGCAGCAACGTGAATACTTCCTGCATCAACAAATGAAGACCATTCAAGAAGAATTGGGTGGAAACTCAAACGAGGCTGAGATTGAAGAAATGCGCAGTCGCGCCAAGTCGAAGAAATGGAGTGAAGATGTTCAGAAACATTTCGACAAGGAAATAACCAAGCTACAGCGAATGAATCCGCAAGTGGCAGAATTCAGTATTCAGAAGAATTACCTCGATTTATTATTGGATTTACCTTGGGAGAAATTCAGTAAAGATAAATTCGATCTAAAACGCGCCAGAAAGATTCTAGACCGCGATCATTACGGATTGGACGATGTGAAAAAACGAATCATAGAATACCTTGCGGTGCTCAAGCTCCGAAATGATATGAAGTCGCCCATACTTTGTCTTTACGGTCCTCCGGGTGTAGGTAAGACCAGTTTGGGAAAATCGATCGCAGAAGCGTTGGGACGAGAATATGTACGTATTTCGTTGGGTGGATTGCGCGACGAAGCAGAAATTAGAGGACACCGTAAAACCTATATTGGCGCCATGCCCGGACGTATCATTAAAAGCCTGAAAAAGGCGGGTACCAGTAATCCGGTATTTGTGTTGGATGAAATCGACAAACTTTCCGTAGGAAGTCAAGGCGATCCGTCTTCGGCTATGCTAGAAGTGTTGGATCCAGAACAGAATAGCGAGTTTTATGATAATTTCCTAGAATTGGGATATGACCTGTCTAAGGTAATGTTCATTGCCACTTCAAATAGCTTGAGTACCATTCAACCTGCGTTGCGTGATCGTATGGAAATTATCAACGTTACCGGATATACCATTGAAGAAAAGGTTCAGATTGCAAAGAAGCATTTGCTTCCGAAGCAATTGAAAGAGCACGGCCTCACAAAAGAACACCTGCAAGTAGGGAAGGCGCAATTGGAAAAAATTGTGGAAGGCTATACACGTGAAAGTGGTGTTCGCGGACTCGAAAAGCAGATCGCGAAAATGGTGCGCCATGCCGCAATGAAAATCGCCATGGACGAAGAATACCAAGTAAAAATTACCAATGACATCGTGGTGGATGTCTTGGGAGCACCTAAGTTGGAACGCCATAAATATGAAAATAATGACGTGGCAGGAGTGGTTACAGGTTTGGCTTGGACGCGGGTAGGAGGAGACATCTTGTTTATTGAATCCACCCTTTCTAAAGGTAAAGGGAACCTAACTATGACGGGTAATTTAGGGAAAGTCATGAAAGAAAGTGCCACTATTGCCTTAGAATATATCAAGTCTAATGCAGAGCAACTCGGACTTTCAACGGAGATATTCGAGAAATACAATATCCATATTCATGTACCTGAAGGAGCCACCCCAAAAGACGGTCCGAGTGCAGGAATCACCATGCTTACTTCACTGGTATCCTTGTTCACACAGCGTAAGGTGAAGAAAAGTATTGCGATGACCGGTGAAATAACCTTGCGTGGCAAGGTATTGCCTGTGGGTGGAATCAAAGAAAAAATATTGGCGGCGAAACGAGCGCGCATCAAAGAAATTTTATTGTGCGAAGACAATAAAAGTGACATTGAAGAAATAAAACCAGAGTATTTAAAAGGGCTTACGTTCCACTATGTGAAAGACATGAGTGACGTGCTTGAATTGGCACTGACGAAAGAAAAAGTGAAAAATGCGAAAAACCTGTAGGGAAGCGTTCATTTTATGGCATAATTAGCGAGTCCCATAAAAATAAATTAATATTGCAGTCGTTTAAACGTAGAGGAAACCCAATTCCACGCCCATGCTAAAAAAGGTTTTATTGCTGCTCATACTGGTCTCGGCTATCTCGGTCACGGCACAAGTAGGGGGGCGTGCAACCTATCAGTTTCTCAACTTGGTCACTTCTACACGACAGGCCGCTCTGGGTGGAAAGAATATTACCAATTACGATTATGACCCCACACAAGCCATGTACAATCCGGCCAGTATCAACCCGGCAATGGACAATCAATTGGCGCTCAATTATGCCAATTATATAGGTGACGTAAATTACGGGACTGCCTCCTATGCATACCTTTGGGACAGAAGAACCCAGGTGTTACATACGGGAGTAACCTATATCAACTATGGTGCGTTTGACGGGTACGATGAAAATGGGGAGCCCACCAACAGTTTTAGTGGCGGAGAAATAGCACTTTCTTTTGGGCATGCCCGAAATATTGCGTTTACCGATTTCCATATCGGTGGAAATGTAAAATTTATTTCTTCCAAGTTGGAGCAATATACTTCGTTCGGGGTGGCTGTCGATCTTGCAGTGATGTACGTCTACGAAGATTGGGACTTGCACGTAACGGCTGTGGCGCGCAATTTTGGATCGCAAATCACACCCTACGAAAACACCTATGAAAAACTACCGTTTGAAGTACTCTTCGGGGTGTCACAAACCCTTCAGAATATACCGATACGCTGGCATTTCACCTTAGAAAACCTACAAACTTGGAACATCGCATTCGCCAACCCGAACCGGGATGAAACCGACTTAGAGGGCAATACCACCTCAGAAGACATCAACTTTATAGATAATGCATTTCGTCATATGATTGTGGGGATTGAGCTTTTTCCTGAAAGTGGCTTTAACCTCCGGTTAGGCTACAATCTCCGTAGAGCCGAAGACCTTCGAATCATCGACCAACGATCGTTCGCAGGATTAACGGGCGGTTTCTCCATTAAATTGAATACATTGCGATTGAGTTACGCCTATTCAAGATTCAATGGCGCTGCAACTACCAGTACCTTTGGATTAAATATAAATCTTCAATAATGCCGAACATTACCATAGCCGTTGATGGATATTCTTCTACCGGAAAAAGTACGGTTGCCAAACAATTGGCAGATTGGCTAGGGTATGTGTATGTTGATACAGGCGCCATGTATCGTGCCGTCACACTCTATGCTATGCAAAACGGTATGGTGCACAAAGGCATGGTCGATGCTAAAAAATTGATCGCTGCATTGCCTAAAATTGAATTACAATTTAAAAAGAACGCAGCGGGGAAAGATGAAATTCAACTGAACGGAATAAATGTTGAAAAGGAGATCAGACATTTGGATGTCTCCGAGTATGTGAGTCCGGTGGCCACCATTTCTGAAGTACGTAAAAAACTGGTAGAGCAACAGCAGAAAATGGGGAAAGACAAAGGTATTGTCATGGATGGCCGTGACATTGGCACCGTGGTATTTCCGAAGGCCGAATTGAAGATTTTTATGACTGCTTCCGCAGAACAACGGGCCGAAAGACGTTATAAAGAACTTCTCGAACGCGGTGATGCTGTTACCTTTGAAGATGTGCTTCAAAATGTACTAGAACGCGACCGTATTGATACCACACGAAAAGATTCACCCTTAAAAAAGGCAGATGATGCCATAGTTATTGACAATTCTGAAATGAATTTGGAAGATCAGTTTCACACCATACTACAATTGGCAAAAGATAGAATTGCGGGTCGGGTGAAATAGCGGCAACAGAAATTGCTAATCTACTTTTAAAAATTCCAATACTTCATTTCCTTCGTCGTCATAAAAATACAATTGCAGCCCTTTTAAGCTGTAGGTTTTTGTTTTTCCCATGGCCTCCATAAAGAGGTTGGGTACTTCCATGTTGGGACACATTATCCTTGTACCACCTAACTTAGAAAATTGGATTTCCGTTTCCGTCAAGGTTTCGATGGTACCAAACATCGAGTTGCAACCGTCGGTGCCACCAATACGTTTATCGGCTACAAAGATTTCCAGTCGGGGAGTCGTCCTCGGCGCCGCATAGCGATCACTATCCATGGGGTTTCCGTTTAGTGTTTGTAAACTCCAAATATCATGCAATCGCGTTGTCGGGTCTTGTTCTTTACTCATAATCTCAACTAAGGTGTATTGAATCGTGGAAGCATCAGCCGGAACTGTAGCAGCATCTAATTCGGTTTCTTCAACTTTTATGCGGTACATATAGCCGGGTTGAAACGAAAATCCGTCTATATTTCCGTAGAAATTTGACCAATTTGCATCGGGTGTATCTGCAGGTTTAATCTGAAGGCACTGTTGTTTTCCTACGCCTTCGCAAGGTACTTTGGTACTGTTCACCATATAGGTGGTAATGGTGCTATCATTTTTCGCTGAGTTGTTACAGGAATTTATGGCGATGAGACTACATAGTATGACTAAGATTTTCATGGGTCTAGTTTTATATAAAACTAATGAGATTAGCCCTTACAGAGCAGCACTTTATCAAATATTTAAGGAAGAAATGGCAGTTCCGCTTAAAATAAATATTGAACCCTTTGATTTCCAAAACAAAAACCCTATTTTTGCACCCCTTTTAGCGACAGAATTTAGTAGTAAAAGGAACTATAAAAACAAAAACGTAACCCTTCTGTGGGACAGTCGCATTACTACTGGAAAGAACACAGAATACAAACCGAAGCTAATTCAGATAAAAAAAATTGGATTAGTGTAGGAGCAACAACAAATGGCTGATAAAGCAACAACAAAAGAAGAAGCGGCAGAAAA
This sequence comes from Marinirhabdus sp., assembly GCA_033720575.1. Lineage (GTDB taxonomy): Bacteria > Bacteroidota > Bacteroidia > Flavobacteriales > Flavobacteriaceae > Marinirhabdus. Next base: position 4,305 of record JAWWCH010000006.1, on the reverse strand, counting down.
AGCTGCTGAAACACAAGTAGAAAATTCAACGGCGGTAGCAGAAGCTTCTGAACCTACCCGTGAAAAGGAAGCTACAAAAGCGGAAGACCTTACGCCACAGCAAGCAAATCCGGAACAATTCTTGGCAGATTTTAACTGGCACAACTACGAAGAGGGGATTGACCCGGTAGATGGCGAGCAATTGCAAGAATTTGAAAAATTGGTAGCAGAGAACTTCGTAGATACCCTTGATGATGAAGTGGTAGAAGGTGAAGTGATCCACTTAACTGATCGTGATGCGATAATCGACATCAACGCGAAGAGTGAAGGGGTGATCTCATTGAACGAGTTCCGTTACAACCCAGACTTAAAAGTAGGGGACAAAGTAGAAGTATTAATCGATGTTCGTGAAGACGCAACAGGACAATTGATCTTGTCTCACCGTAAAGCGCGTACCATCAAAGCTTGGGATCGTGTGAACGCGGCCCACGACGAAGGTACTATCGTTAATGGTTTTGTGAAGTGCAGAACAAAAGGTGGTATGATCGTAGACGTATTCGGAATCGAGGCGTTCTTGCCAGGTTCGCAAATTGATGTGAAGCCAATCCGTGACTACGACATCTATGTTGGAAAAACTATGGAATTCAAAGTGGTGAAAATCAACCACGAATTCAAGAACGTAGTAGTTTCGCACAAAGCGTTGATCGAAGCAGACATCGAAGAACAGAAAAAAGAAATCATCGGGCAGCTTGAAAAAGGTCAGGTACTTGAAGGTGTGGTTAAAAACATCACGTCTTACGGAGTGTTCGTGGATCTTGGAGGTGTTGACGGATTGGTACACATTACAGACCTTTCTTGGTCTCGTATCAACCACCCGAACGAAGTAGTAGAGCTTGATGAGAAATTGAACGTGGTAATCTTAGACTTTGATGAGGATAAGACACGTATCCAATTAGGATTGAAGCAATTGAACGCTCACCCATGGGAAGCCCTTGGTGAAGAGATGAAAGTAGGTGACAAGGTAGAAGGTAAAGTAGTGGTTATTGCAGACTACGGAGCTTTTGTTGAGGTTGCTGAAGGTGTTGAAGGATTGATCCACGTTTCTGAAATGTCTTGGTCTACGCACTTGCGTAGCGCACAAGATTTCGTAAATGTAGGTGACAAAGTAGAGGCACAGATCTTGACACTTGATAGAGAAGAACGTAAGATGAGTTTAGGTATCAAGCAATTGACGCCAGACCCATGGACTGATATCACGACCAAATACCCAGTTGGTTCACGCCACAGTGGAATTGTACGTAACTTCACCAACTTTGGTGTGTTCGTTGAATTGGAAGAAGGTATCGATGGTTTGATCTACATCAGTGATCTTTCATGGACCAAGAAAGTGAAGCACCCAAGTGAATTTACCAACATCGGTGATACGCTTGACGTGGTAGTACTTGAATTGGACGTAGAAGGACGCAAATTGAGCCTTGGTCACAAGCAAACCGAAGACAATCCTTGGGATAAGTACGAGGATGAATTCAAAGTGGGTAGCAAGCACACAGCGGCTATCGACGAAATGGTAGACAAAGGAGCCATCATCAACTTTAATGACGACATCAGTGCATTTGTACCGAAACGTCACTTAGAGAAAGAAGATGGAACAGACCTTACCAAAGGTGAAGAGGCAGAATTCCAAATTATTGAATTCAACAAAGAATTCAAGAAAGTGGTAGCGTCTCACATGACCATTCACAAAGAAGAAGAAGCGAAAATTGTAAAGCAAGCAGCTAAAAAGGCAGCGCAACAAGCAGAAGAAGCGAAACCTACCTTAGGAGATGCGAATTCTAAGCTTCAAGAATTGAAGGACAAAATGGACGGGAAAAATTAATCCCAACCATTTGAAATGATAAAAGAGCCCTTCCAGTATTGGAGGGGCTTTTTTTATGAAAGAGGTTATATTTCATTAGGATACATTTATTTAAGGGTAAATGATGTATATTTACTCCCAAACCAATATAATTCAATATGAAAAAACTAACACTTTTTTGCCTTTTGGCAACAGCGGCAGCATTTGCCCAACAACCTGGTTATACCAATACAGTTTCCGCTACCGTTGGTACTACTGATTACGTAGAAGGAACACTCATTCGTCACGACAATGGCAGACAACCCATAATTGATACCTATACCGAATTGGTGGAGTTTAACAATGACGTTACAGCCAATTGTCAAGACCCAACGCTTATATCAGAAGACATGGCAGGTGGCCCAGCTGCCATACAGGGCTGTGGTAACATTATCAGCAGTGCTGGTGACGGTTGTTTCGCTCCAGGTGAATTGGAAGACGGTTTTACCGCCGAAGCCACCAATGCTGGAGATATGGTATATATTCCTGCGGGAGCCATTGGCAATACGGACGACCTAGTAGGGGCGAGTGCCTTTGCAGAGTCTACCATCATTCGCTTTCAGATCCCGGTGTACGCCGTTGCATTTGATCTTTGGGAGAATAACGAACCAATAACCATCATTCGAATTTACGGAGCAGACGATACTCTTATTGAAACGTATGATGCCGACACACCTACCAATCAGCAAACCTTTTTCGGGTTTATCGCAGATGAGGTGATTACCAGAGTAGACGTTGAAGGACAAGCCGGAAGTGGCGAACTCTTCGGAAATTTCTTGTTCGGAGCTGACTGCGGGGCTACAGCAGGCGTAGATGAGTTTGCGCTTTCGCAAGTATCATTGTTCCCGAACCCAGCAACGAGTACGGTAACCATTAAGACTCCGGGTCATGTGAGTGTTCAGAACGTAACTATTACGGATGTTTTAGGAAAGACTAGCACAGTAGCCGTAGTAAATGGAAGCATTGATGTATCAGGACTTGCTAGAGGCCTCTACATGGTTTCTATTGAAACTTCAGCAGGAACACGAGTACAGAAATTAATAAAACAATAAGTTATATACTTTTTTAATTGCAGAGCCCTTCCCCGTGGAAGGGCTTTTTTTTGGCGTTCTGCCTCGTGGCAGTCCCGCTTTCGGCGTTACACGGTAACCTGCCTCAATCGGTAACGCACTCCCTTCTCGATACAATTTTTGTTTCCTCTGTCAACAAAAACCACTCGAAGTGACAATATTCCATAAAATCCCTTAAATTTGTCCTCTGAATACAATTCAGATCTTTCTATGAGCCAAAAAGTGTTACTCAACGCAACCGAAGTGCAAATTGCCCTTCACCGCTTGGCTTGCCAATTGATAGAAAATCACGATACCTTTAGCGAAACCGTATTCATCGGCATACAACCCCGGGGGGTGTTCTTGGCTGAACGTCTGAAATCATTGCTTGAGACCGAATACAACATCAAAAAGGTGCAACTCGGGTATCTGGACATCACCTTTTACCGTGACGACTTCAGGAGAAGTGGAAAAACGCTGGAAGCCAATACCACGCAGATAGATTTTATTGTAGAAGATAAAAAAGTGGTGTTTATCGATGATGTGCTCTATACCGGTAGAAGTATTAGAAGTGCACTAACGGCTATTCAATCGTTCGGTAGACCCCTAGAAATTGAGTTGTTAACCCTTATAGATAGGAGGTTTAGCCGTCATTTGCCCATACAGCCCGATTACCGTGGCAGACAAGTGGATGCCATAGGAAACGAAAAAGTAAAAGTGTGTTGGAAAGAGAATGAAGGGGAAGACGCCGTGTATTTAGTAAATAGTTAAGTATGAGTGAACTAAGTGTGAACCACTTATTGGGAATCAAATACATCACCGAAGATGACATTCAGTTAATCTTCGAAACGGCAGATCATTTCAAAGAAGTGATCAATCGCCCCATAAAGAAAGTCCCTTCGCTACGCGACATTACCATTGCCAATTTGTTCTTCGAAAATAGTACGCGTACGCGCTTGTCTTTCGAATTGGCAGAAAAAAGACTCTCAGCAGATGTGGTCAACTTTTCTGCTTCGTCTTCCTCAGTGAAAAAAGGGGAGACCTTGATAGACACCGTAAATAACATCTTGTCCATGAAAGTGGATATGGTGGTGATGCGCCATCCAAACCCTGGAGCGGGTATATTTCTCTCCAAACACGTGAACGCAAGTATCGTGAATGCCGGAGACGGTGCACATGAGCATCCCACACAGGCGCTATTGGATTGCTATTCCATACGTGAAAAGTTAGGAGATGTAGCTGGGAAAAAGGTAGTAATCGTAGGAGATATTCTCCATTCTCGTGTAGCGCTGAGCAATATTTTTGCCCTTCAGAAACTTGGAGCGACGGTTAAAGTGTGCGGGCCTAAAACGCTTATCCCTAAATATATAGAAAATTTGGGAG
>JAWWCH010000005.1:0-18491 GCA_033720575.1 Marinirhabdus sp. | reverse complement strand
CTTCCATGCTCACAAACTTTTTTGGTAAATCTAACCCTATAAACTTCATAGTCTGTGGTGTCTTGCTTTTGTTCACACTATTTGCTGCAATGTATGGAGCATATCAGAATGAGATGGCATCTGTTGCCTTATTGCGTATGATAGGCATGTTTCTACTGCTGTTGTTCGCATTGCTGTTGCTCGATTTTGTTATCAGGAAAAATGCATTAACGCAAATCAATACGTATGCAATCGTATTATTCACCTGCCTTATCGCCATGCTACCTGTGATCTACACAGAACGCGAGATTATTACTTCAACCGTATTCATCTTGTTGGCCCTACGCCGTATTGCCAGCTTACCCTCTGAACGCAACATTGAAAAGAAACTGTTTGATGCATCGCTGTATATCGCTATTGCCACGGTATTTCATTTTTGGAGTATTCTCTATTTTTTTCCGCTGTATTGGGCCATTTCCAAAGTGCAAACACAAAGTTTTCGGTATTTTTTCATACCAATATTGGGCGTAGTTACGGTAGGTATATGTACGGTCACCTATCTTTTGTTGTTTCAGGATTCATTAGCGTGGTTTATAGACCTGATTCCACCGCTGCGAATCGATTTTTCGGCGTATAATGCGCTTAATATATTGCTTCCTTCTGCATTGATTGCCACTCTGATAATTTGGATCATTACGGTTCGCCTTTTAAGAGTTGCCTCCTTACAGCGCAAGGTGCAAAGAAACTATAGATTGATCACAATTTTTTTGATTACCTCAATAGCGGTTACCCTATTGAGCCCTGTCAAATCGGGAGCAGAAATGCTCTTTGTTATTCCACCGCTCGCTATCGTTTCAACCAACTACATTGAGCGTACTTCCGACTTTTGGTTTAAGGAATCTTTATTGTGGCTGCTTCTCATACTTCCAGGGGTCATATTTGTTTTCTTCGGAATATGATTGGTAAAAAACGTTAAACTCAGTCAAATTAACTCCGCAAGGTTTTTCAATTTAGCTACCTTTGTATAAAACCATTACATTCAAGATGGTATCAGTTCAATAATAGTACAGTTATGAAGTTTAGCGAGAAAGCAAATAAAATATTCTTAGAGGCCATAGTCACGTATCACGAGAAAGACGATGTCAATCAGCCTTTTAAAAATCCATATAACGAAAATGAAGACCTATTAGAACATTTGTTGTTCAGAAAATGTTGGATCGATACCGTGCAATGGCATTATGAAGACTTGATACGCGATCCAAAAATTGATCCTGTTTCAGCTTTGGCACTCAAACGAAAAATTGATGCCTCAAATCAGGACAGAACCGACATGGTTGAATATATTGACAGTTACTTCTTGAAGAAATACGACAATGTGACTCCAAATGAAGACGCCACCATAAATACCGAAAGCCCGGCCTGGGGCGTTGACCGACTCTCAATCTTAGCGCTCAAAATTTACCACATGAACGAGGAGGCACATCGGGCAACGGCTTCTGCTGAGCATCGGTCCCTCTGTAGAAGAAAATTGGACATTTTATTGGAACAGCGCATCGACTTGAGCACCGCCATTGATCAATTGTTGGATGATATTTCTGAGGGAAGAAAATATATGAAGGTGTACAAGCAAATGAAGATGTACAATGACGATGAATTGAATCCAGTACTTCGGGGAGAGGGTAAGTAAAAAGGCTCCCTATAAATCTTTTACACGCCAGTTGTAATGACGAAACCCAGCCATATTTTAGTGATCCGCTTATCTGCTTTGGGTGATGTGGCAATGGTCGTTCCGGTGCTCCGTGTGTTTCGGCAAACCTATCCGGATATTCAACTTACTGTACTCACACGACCCAAGTTCAAACCGCTATTTGGGGATATTTCAAATCTAAACATTTTAGAAGCTGATGTGTATGGTGAGCACAAGGGATTCGGACTACTACAATTGGCAAGAGAAGCTAAAGCGCTGGGCATTGATGCTGTAGCCGATTTGCACAATGTGATTCGGTCAAAAGGCATTGCTTTCTATCTTTCGTTGCAAGGGGTGCCCAGACGTACAATCGATAAGGGAAGGGCTGAAAAGAAACAGCTGGTTCAGTCTTCTGGTCAAATTAGTCGCCTAAAAAGCACCCATAAGCGGTACGCAGATGTTTTTGCCGCGCTCGGTTGCCCTATCAATCTTTCCGAGCATGAATTTCCCAAAACAGTAGCTGTTGACAATCAAGTTCAGGAAATCATTGGAAGTCATACAAAAAAAATGATTGGCATTGCGCCCTTTGCAGCCTACCCCAGCAAAATGTATCCCTTGACCATGATGAAGGAAGTAGTCTTCAACTTAAATGAAGACGGACGATACAAAATCTACCTTTTTGGAGGCGGATCGAAAGAAGAAAAGGTGCTTTTAGAATGGGAACAACAGTTTGAACATGTTACTACTATAGCCGGCCGTTTATCCTTGGCGCAGGAGATTGCACTTATGTCAAATCTGGATCTAATGGTGGCAATGGACAGTAGTAACGGACATTTAGCAGCCTTGCATGATATTCCAGTGCTTACACTTTGGGGTGTCACCCATCCCTATGCCGGTTTCACACCTTTTAATCAACCGAATGAGCATCAATTGGTTTCGAATCGTGAGGAATATCCACTAATTCCTACTTCAATTTACGGTAATAAATATCCGAAGGGATACGAAAACGTCATGCGCAGCATTTCCGTGGATACGGTCTTGGGCAAAATACAAGACCTTATTTAAAATTTTTACGGCAATCAAAGCAATAGTACGTACGCTTTCCGAGAAGTATTGGAAACCCCAACAGGAATACAGAAATTACGAAAGCCTTCGGGGACACCTTATTTTTGTATGTAATCTCACTGAGGCAATGAGTGCATGTTTTACGTTTGGCCATTAGGGAAAGAGGAGCAAAAGAAGCGATCCGATGATAACCGCAAGGGCAGCAGCCACAATGATTTTGATCGCGAGTTTTAAAAACTTAAATCGGTTGGATGAACTAAACTCGATTTCTGACGCCTTCATACTGGATGTTGGAAGAGAGAGGTGTTCTCCAAAATCATGTGACTTGAGAATAGATTCAGCTTGCGCTATATCTTTGCCCTTCACATGAAGCGAAATACCTCCAATGGCGTTCGAATAAAAATTGTGTACCTGAACGGTAAGTTCGTCTTTAACCAGGCATTCAATTTCATACGATTCCAATAACGATTGGACTACCGAAAGTTCATGCGGAAGGGTAAATGTGGCTAGTTTTACATATTCGCCCATTACACGTCGTCATAATCGATAGACAATGTTGCTGTTGTAGGATGCGCCTGACAGGTGAGGATAAATCCATCTGCAATTTCACTATCGGTAAGAATTTGGTTTTTGCGCATTTCAGCCTTTCCTTCAGTGATGCGTGCAATGCAGGTACTACAAATACCACCTTGACAACTATAGGGGGCGTCGAGACCTTTTTCGAGCACGGCATCTAATACCGAAGTTTCTTTAGACATGCTAAAACTTTCAGTTTCATCGTCAACGGTTACCGTGATTAGGGTCTCTCCTTCATGAGGCTCTACCAAAAGACCTTCCTCTGCAGTAGTGAACAATTCAAAATGAACAATTTTTTCGTTTATGCCGTTCTCTTTCAAAGTTGCGGCTACTTCGTCTATCATAGGTTCTGGTCCACACAAATAGAAGGCATCAAAAGTGGTGAATTCAAACTTGTTTTTAAGATAATAATTGACAATGCTTTTTTCTATTCGTCCGAAACGAGCACCTTCTTCGTGCGCTCTGCTGTATAAAAATTCAAGCGATAGACGGTTGGGAAATTCTTTTGCTAACGCTAGAAGTTTACTGTGGAACATCGCTTCCAATTGCGATTGGTTTCCGTAGACCAGCAAAAATTTACTGTTGGGTTCTTGTCGCAAAACAGTCTCTACGATAGATAAAACAGGTGTGATTCCACTTCCTGCAGCAAATGCCGCATAATAATGAGTGTTTTCTGGATTTGGCTCTAAGACGAACTTGCCTTCGGGGGGCATCACCTCTAAGGTATCTCCTGCTTTCAGTGCAGTGTTGGCATACACTGAAAACGTTCCATCTTCTACTTTCTTGATACCCACCTTGAGGAGGTCACTTCCGGGGGCGCTGTGAATAGAATACGCTCTACGCACTTCTTTTCCGTCAACCGAATGTTTGATGGTGATATACTGACCGGCTTTATGCGCAAAGGTCAACTTTAGCGAATCTGGTATTTCAAAGCCTACGGAAACGGAGTTCGGCGTTTCTTTCTCAATAGCGGCAATTTTTAAAGAATGGAATTTCCCCATAAATGCATCAATTTTTCAGCAAAAATACACAAATCGAATGGTTTAAACTTTCCGTAGATATACTTAATGACGCCCAATTTTGTCACCAAAAGCTAAACATTCTCAAAAAGAAATGTATTTTTACGCTTCTATTTGTGTAGACATACTAAATCTGAACATTTTAAGTTAGAATAACTGTACAGATAGCGTATGTTCTGAATGTTTGTTTTTTTCTGTTGAATGAAGAATATGATATCACTCTAATATTCAGGCATACCCATACGAATACTTATTAAATTTTGATGAAAGGCATATATAAAATTACAATCTCACTGTTGGCCATTCTCACGCTAGCAGCCTGTTCAAGAAAGAAGAATACCTTTATGAGCCGTAATTTCCATGCGGTGACAGCAGAATACAATACGTTGTACAATGGCGGTCTGGCGTATGAAGCTGGTAAAGAGGAGTTGGCGTTAACCTATCGCGATAATTTCTGGGAAATTTTACCCGTTGAGCGCGTAGAGCTAAAAGAGGAAATAGATGTTCCTGGAGAAACAGGAGACCCCAATTTCAACAGAGCAGAACAAAAGGCCGCCAAGGCCATTCAAAAGCATTCCATCTACATCGACGGCCAAGAATACAATCCACAAATTGATGAGGCGTATATGATGTTGGGAAAAGCGCGGTACTTTGATGAACGCTTTATTCCTGCGCAGGATGCCTTCAATTTTATTCTGAATCGCTACCCTACTAGTAATAATATTAATCGTGCCAAAGTCTGGAAAGCCAAAACAAATATTCGTTTGAAGAACGAAGACATTGCTCTGGAAAATCTTCAGGACATGATGAAAACCGCCGATCTTGAAGAAGAAGAATTGGCAGAAGCTTCGGCGATCATGGCACAAGCGTATATCAATCTAGATTCTTTGCCAGAGGCATTACCTTATATCAAATTGGCTTCAGAATATGAAGACGACAACGAACTCAAGGGGCGCTATGCGTTTATAAAAGGTCAAATCTACGATCGTCTCCAATTAAAAGACAGTGCGAACATGGCCTATGATGAGGTTATTGAGATGAACCGCAAATCACCTCGAGTGTACATGATCAATGCTTATATCGCAAAAGCCAAGAATTTTGATTACGAAACGGAAGACAAGGTGGCCTTTTTGGAATTGTTGCAAGAATTGGAAGCCAATCGTGAAAACCGACCCTTTTTGGATAAAATATACAATCAACTTGGAGAGTACTACCGAAATAACGATAGTCTAGACCGAGCGATAGAATATTATAATAAATCCATCAAGAATTACAAGCAAGATGATTACTTGCAATCGATGAATTACAGGACCTTGGCCGAATTCAACTTTGATGCTGCTGAATATAAAACAGCTGGGGCATATTATGACAGTACGATTACTAATCTTGTAGCCAACTCACGTGAGTGGAGGTTGTTTAAAAAGAAGCGTGAAAACCTGGATGATGTCATCAAGTATGAAGACATAGCCGCCAACAATGACAGTATATTACGATTGGTTGGAATGAGCAAGGCGGAACGTTTGGCCGTGTTTACCGCACACGTAGCGCGATTGAAAGAGCAGGCGCGTCTAGATTCTATTGCGAACGCTGAAAGCGAAGAGCGAATTGCCAACAATGAATTTTTCCAGAAAAACAATGACAAAGGGAAGGCGAGCGGTCCTAACAGTACGTTCTACTTCTACAATTCTACCACCTTGGCCTACGGTAAACAGGAATTTGTTAAGGTTTGGGGGAATAGAAAATTAGAAGATAATTGGAGACTTTCGAATAAGCAAAGCTCAACTATAGACGAGGAAGAAGTAACTGAAGGCAGTGCTCCTGAAGCTGAAATTGCGCTCTACGACCCAGAAAGTTATATGGCAGCGGTTCCATCAGATCAGGTGGTCATAGATAGTTTGGCGAAAGACCGAAATTTTGCCTACTACCAACTTGGGCTTATATATAAGGAGAAGTTCCGTGAATATGATTTGGCCATCAACCGATTGGAAAAATTACTCACCCTAGATCCTGAAGAGCGACTTATCCTTCCTACCAAATACAATTTGTATAAGATTTACGATCTAAGGCAGAACAACGCCATGGCCAGTCAATACAAAAACGATATTATAAACAACCATCCAGATTCTCGTTACGCTGAAATATTATTGAATCCGAACACGCAATTGGCAACAGACGAATCGAGTCCGGAATTTAAATACAAAGCATTGTACCGCGAGTTTGAGGCGTCCAATTACCAATATGTGATCGACACTTCAGACGAATACATCACTACCTATAATGGTACCGAAATCGTTCCGAAGTTGGAAATGTTGAAGGCTACGGCGCTAGGACGTCAAGAAGGATTTGAGGCCTACAAAAAAGCATTGAACTACATTGCACTGAATTATCCAAATTCAAAAGAAGGTAAGGAAGCCGAGAACACCTATAAGTTTGTTTTACCGATCATTGCCAATACTGAATTCATTGGTGATGAAGAGAGCAATAAATGGAAGGTCGTGTATCGATTTGACGCAAGCGAACGCGAAGCTGCCGAGGCACTTCAAAAAAAGTTGGATGAGGCAATTGACCAGTTCAATTATACCGACATGAACACATCTATTGATTATTATGACCCAAATACGACCTTCGTGATCATTCATGGATTGAACACACGTATGGGCGGTCGGGGTTTTGCAGAAGTGTTGAAAGAAAACAAGAAATACAAGATCAAGAAACCGTATTTTGAAATAGCATCCCCAAACTATAAGACCATACAGATTCACAAAAACCTGGACAGCTACTTATCAGAAGGAACCGAAAATTAGAAAACAACCATCCCCATTAAAACCAAAAATCATGTTTTCAGATAAAAAAGAGAAACAAACCATGGAACCATCAGCAAGTCAGAACAGAATCAATGAAGGAACCGAGTTAAAGGGAGATATCGTCTCGAGCGGATTTTTCAGAATTGACGGAAAAGTAGAAGGGAGTATCAGTAAGCCTTCCAAAGTAGTAATCGGTAAAACCGGAAATGTAAAAGGAAAACTCAGCTGCGAGAATGCAGATATAGAGGGTACCTTTAATGGCGACCTAGATGTTACCGGAACGCTAACCCTTAAAGCCACAGCGCATATCGAGGGTGAAGTGGTGGTGGGTAAGCTGGCGGTTGAACCGGGTGCTACTTTTAATGCATCTTGTAGCATGCAAGGGGCGAAACGACCAAATAAATCTTCAGAATCAGAAACGAGTGAAGACAAGGCGCATCCATACGATCGTAAACAACGGCTCAAAAAGGCATCAGAGCCCCTGAAGTAGTGCCAGATTCTTCTCCATCGGGAATAAAACGGTGGCTCATTCTAACGGCAATAGGCCTAGAAATGGGCGCCATTATTTACGGGTTTGTCTATCTCGGTAAATGGTTGGATGCTACATACAATTCTGGAGAGAAATTATACCTTATTATATGCACTCTATTAGGTGTTGCCATTTCCATGTTTCTTGTGGTGAAACAGACCAACCGTTTGAATAAGTAATGCGCAAAAACATTCAATTTCTTGGAGTACTTCTATTGTTGCTTTTGGTGGCTTTTGGAATCCATGTGGCTGTGCGTGCCAGCATCAATCAACCCATTTTTGAATACCAAATAATCAGCGCTTACGCTGTCAATTTCGCGCTCGCTAGCATTATTTTGTTTTTGGTTGAACGCAATATGAGGGACGGATCTGCCAAAGGCGGATTTATTTTCTTCGCTGGGAGCCTGTTAAAGTTCATTGTTTTTTTTGTGGTTTTTTATCCCGAATACAATGCCGATGACAATTTGCAAACACGCGAATTTACTACCTTTTTCATACCCTACGCTATCTGCTTGATTTCAGAAGTTTACTACTTGGGGAAAGAGCTTAATAATCAGTCAACTTAAGCCTTTTCTTTTGCACTTAAAAAAGACTTGAAAAACTTTTTTGTTTTTGTCAATTAGGTGTATTTTTGCACCGATTTTAAGGACACAGCTTAATCGGTTCAAAATGCAGAAAAACACATTGGTTAAATTATTGAGCGTTTTCATCTTGGTGGCAAGCTTTTCAGCGAATGCAGCACCTGTAAAAGATGAGGGCGATGCACCTAAAGATACAAAGACCGAAATCAACGAGTATATTGAACATCACCTTCAAGATTCTCACGACTTCAATATTTTTTCTTCTACAGACGAAGAAACCGGCGAAGTACACCATTATGGGTTTCCTCTTCCTGTAATCTTTTGGGATAATGGCGAACTGCACACATTTATGTCTTCGAAATTCCACCACGGTGAAACCGCGGTTGAATCCAACGGTAGTTTTTACAAATTATATCATAGCAAGATATATGAGGTGGGTCCAGACGGCGCGTTAAATTACGACTCAGAGCATCCAGAACATCCTGAAGGAAGAGTACAATTGGATCTTTCCATTACCAAAAGTGTGGTGATGATGTTGGTGACAGGCTTGTTGTTGATCTGGTTATTCAGAAGTCTTGCAAAGAGCTACGGAAAGAACGGAGGTATTCCAAAGGGAATTGGCCGTTTCTTTGAACCCATCGTACTATACATTCGTGACGATATTGCCAAAGCAAACATCGGGGAAGAAAAATACAAGCGCTATATGCCATTCTTGTTAACCGTGTTCTTCTTCATTTGGTTCTTGAACATGTTCGGGTTAACGCCGCTTGGAGTGAACGTTACCGGAAACATAGCCGTTACTGCTGCTTTGGCCATCTTGGTATTTTTCCTGACCAATTTTACAGGAACAAAAGATTATTGGAAACACATATTTGATCCGTTGGGCGACGGCATGCCTTGGTTCGGAAAAGCTATTATTTATATCATCCTTATCCCTATTGAAATCTTGGGATTGTTCATTAAACCATTTGCACTTATGATTCGTTTGTATGCGAACATGACTGCAGGTCACGTGGTATTGATGAGTTTGATCGGGTTGATTTTTATTTTTAAGAGTTGGGTGGGTGGTCCGTTGAGTTTCGGTCTGTCATTCGCCATCTCTATGATTGAATTATTTGTGGCACTGTTACAAGCATACATCTTTACGATGTTGGCAGCCTTGTACTTCGGATTTGCGTCTGAAACACATGAGCATGCTGAAGAGCACGAAGGAGAGATTGCCCATTTGTAAAAAAGGACGGAAGTCGCCTCGAGCGCAATCGAGAGGTTTTAAGTTGATTGTTTAATTTTTAAATATATATATTATGACAATTCCAAGTGTAGTAGGAGCAGGATTAGCCGTAATCGGTGCCGGTATCGGTATCGGTATGATCGGTGGTAAAGCAATGGAAGCTATTGCTCGCCAGCCTGAAGCTTACGGTAAGATTCAAACAGCGATGTTGATTGCAGCGGCGCTTATTGAAGGTATTGGTTTCGCCGCGATTTTCGCAGGGTAATCAAACAAGATAACATATCGCCGCAACGGTTGGTTGCGGGGATGTGTTTCTATTTAAAATTAGACTTTAGTATAAACCAAAAAGATTCCCGTCTACGCGGGAAGTGATTATGGAAAAATTAATAAACGACTTTTCATTCGGACTGTTCATTTGGCAAATTATTTTGTTCTTATTGTTGTTGTTTCTTCTGCGCAAGTTTGCATGGAAGCCCATCCTTAAGGCAGTAGAAGACCGTGAAACAGGAATTAAAGATGCCTTGGATTCTGCTGAAAAAGCAAAATTGGAAATGGCCAATTTACAAGCAGATAATGAGAAGTTATTGCAGGAAGCTCGTGCTGAACGTGATGCGATGTTGAAAGAAGCTCGTGAGATGAAGGCGAAGATGATTGCTGATGCCAAAGATCAGGCGCAAGCTGAAGCCAATAAAACCATCGCTAATGCACAAGTGGCTATTGAGGGTGAGAAAAAGGCAGCTATTGCTGAGCTAAAAGAAACAGTTGCTACCTTATCTGTTGAAATTGCGGAAAAGGTGGTAAAAAGTGAATTATCTAACAAAGGCAAGCAGTTGGAGTTGGTAGATACGATGTTGAAAGACGCCAAATTAAACTAAGATCAATATGAGCAGCAGAGCAGCCATACGATATGCAAAAGCAGTGCTAGAGCAAGCCAACGAAGCCAATTTGGGCGAAGTTGTGTTTGGTGATATGAAGTCTGTATCTGGTACTATTGACAATAGCAAAGAACTGCGCAATGTTTTGAAGAATCCTATCATAAAAGGAGAAGACAAGAAAAAGGCGTTGCACAAAATATTTGAGAACAACTCTGAAGTCACCAAAGGCTTAATCGATATCCTTACCACAAATAAGCGTATCGCTTTGTTGGGTGGTGTGGCAAGTAGCTATGTCGATTTATATAACGAAGCAAAAGGAGTTAAGGTGGCACGTGTTACGACAGCTGTACCATTGTCTTCTGAGTTGGAGTCAAAAGTGTTGGCCAAAGTAAAAGAAATGACCGGTAGCGATAGCGTTACCATCGAAAATACAATAGATGAATCAATCATCGGCGGATTTATCCTCCGTGTAGGCGACTTGCAATACAATGCGAGCATTGCCAATCAACTGGATACATTAAAAAGAGAATTTACTAAATCATTATAAATATCACGACGCTGAACTTAGTTTAGCGTCACCTGAAGCCTAGCGACGGGTAAAACAAACATCAAAATGGCAGAAGTAAAACCAGCTGAAGTTTCAGCAATCTTAAAGCAACAACTTACCGGATTTGAAGCAACGGCTTCATTAGACGAAGTAGGAACTGTATTAACCGTAGGTGACGGTATTGCACGTGTATACGGATTAGCAAACGCACAGTACGGCGAATTGGTAGCGTTCGAAAACGGTATGGAAGGTATCGTTTTGAATTTGGAAGAAGATAACGTAGGGGTTGTATTGTTAGGTCCTTCAAAAGAAATTAGCGAAGGTGCTACTGTAAAACGTACACAGCGAATTGCTTCGATCAATGTGGGAGAAGGAATTGTTGGACGTGTAGTAAACACCTTAGGACAACCTATCGATGGTAAGGGCGCTATTGAAGGCGAAACTTTTGAAATGCCATTAGAGCGTAAAGCGCCAGGTGTAATTTACCGTCAGCCGGTAAATGAGCCGCTTCAAACAGGAATCAAGTCGATTGACGCTATGATCCCAGTAGGACGAGGACAGCGTGAATTAGTAATTGGTGACCGTCAGACCGGTAAGTCTACCGTGTGTATTGACACCATCTTGAACCAAAAAGAATTTTACGATGCAGGAGAGCCTGTGTATTGTATCTACGTAGCGATCGGTCAGAAAGCTTCTACAGTTGCGAACATCGCAAAAGTGTTGGAAGATGCTGGAGCTTTGGCCTATACTACCATTGTTGCCGCTAATGCATCAGATCCTGCTCCAATGCAGGTATATGCTCCGTTTGCAGGTGCAGCAATTGGTGAGTACTTTAGAGATACGGGAAGACCAGCCTTGATTATCTATGATGATTTATCAAAACAGGCGGTGGCATACCGTGAGGTGTCGTTATTGTTACGTCGTCCACCAGGACGTGAGGCGTATCCAGGTGACGTTTTCTACCTTCACTCAAGATTGTTGGAGCGTTCGGCTAAAGTGATTGCTGATGATAACATCGCAAAAGAAATGAACGATCTTCCAGCGTCATTGAAAGACAAAGTAAAAGGAGGCGGGTCATTAACAGCCCTTCCAATTATTGAAACCCAAGCAGGTGACGTTTCTGCCTATATCCCAACCAACGTAATTTCGATTACTGACGGACAGATTTTCTTGGAGTCTGATTTATTTAACTCTGGGGTGCGTCCTGCGATTAACGTAGGTATTTCGGTATCACGTGTGGGTGGTTCGGCACAGATCAAGTCGATGAAGAAAGTAGCAGGTACCTTAAAACTGGATCAAGCACAGTTCCGTGAATTGGAAGCCTTTGCGAAGTTCGGATCAGACCTTGATGCGGCAACCTTGAATGTGATTGAAAAAGGAAAGCGTAACGTTGAAATTTTGAAGCAAGCGCAGAACGATCCGTACACGGTTGAAGATCAGGTAGCAATCATCTATGCAGGTTCTAAGAACTTATTGCGTAACGTTCCTGTAGAAAAGGTAAAAGAATTTGAAAGAGACTATTTAGAATTGTTGAATGCAAAGCATAGAGATGTTCTAGATACGTTGAAAGCTGGTAAGCTTACAGATGAGGTAACCGACGTGTTAACTACTGTTGCTGCAGACCTTTCATCAAAATATAAGAAGGCCTAACAGCCGCTAATGTCACCCAAGGCAATGGTCGAGGGTCTTTTATAACGCAATCAGCGATATCGCTGGTACAGTAACAAAAAAGAATGGCAAACTTAAAAGAAATTCGTAGTAGGATTACATCGGTGAGTTCAACCATGCAGATCACCAGTGCCATGAAAATGGTATCTGCTGCAAAGTTGAAGAAGGCTCAAGATGCAATTACCGCCATGCGTCCCTATTCACAGAAATTGACCGAATTGTTGCAAAATTTGAGCGCAACACTTGATTCAGATAGTGGGAGTACGTATTCGGAACAACGAGAAGTGAACAAGGTGTTGGTTGTTGTTATTACTTCCAACCGTGGATTGGCAGGTGCTTTTAATACGAACGTGATTAAGGCATCCCAAGCGCTGATGAATGAAACCTATGCTGGAAAGCAGGTTGATTTTATGACAATCGGTAAAAAGGGAAATGACATCCTGAAAAAGACAGGAAAAGTAACTACGTTCAATTCTGAGATTTTCGATGATTTGTCTTACGACCCGGTTGCGGATATTGCACAGCAGTTAATGGACAGCTATGCTGAAGGTAAATACGATAGAATCGTATTGGTGTACAATCACTTCAAGAATGCTGCCACCCAAGAGGTGATGCGTGAGCAATTCTTACCGATTTTGCCAAGGCAAAATGCTGAAGCAGTTGAAAACACGGCTACTCCAAACTACATTTTTGAACCTTCAAAAGAGGAAATCGTGGAAGGACTGATTCCGAAGAGTTTGAAAACGCAATTGTTCAAGGCGATTCGTGATTCTGTAGCGAGTGAGCACGGTGCACGTATGACCGCCATGCACAAAGCAACAGACAATGCAACTGAGTTGAGAGACGAGTTGAAATTACAATACAACAAAGCGCGTCAAGCTTCTATTACTAACGAAATATTGGAGATCGTTGGTGGAGCAGAAGCTTTGGCGGGATAGAATAAAAAATAATTTTTAAGTGAAAAAGAGCCTCTCTAACTATCGTTGAGGGGCTTTTTTTATGCCTATCTTTATGGAGTTTCAACAGAATAAAACTCTTATAAAATGAAGAATTCACTCCGTACAATTGCATTGATGAGCAGTGTTTGTTGTCTGTTTTTTAGCTTTTCAAATTGCGGTAGCACAAAAACAGCCAACGAAGAAGTGGCCGAAGCTACAGAAGTACCCTTTGTGGTTAGCGACAGTTATTTCCAACATTGGGTGGCCGGAATACAAGAAGGAGGTAAAGGCACCAAAATATATTTTGATCTGGAATCTGTTCAACCCGGCGTAACATTCAACACCCTATATTTTCGAGGAAAAACTGCCAAGATAGAATATATACCCGAGTCTAAGTATACGTTCATGGCTGATATCAGAACCGATTCAGATCGACCCGATATTATCATGGACGCAGATCCTTCCGCGGAAGCGGAAAACAGACCGCCCATTACAATGCCGTTTGAGATTCCAGACACGCATGCGGCATTTACCTATACGTATGAAGGAGAAACAAGGGTGCATGTTTTGGAGAATATCAAAGAAAAAGAGATGATTGCATATCCCTCTGGCAATCCGAAGGGTGACAATTAAATTCAATACTTTTACGGTAAATCACAACCAGTTTGGGTCTGTTTAAGAAATTATTCCAACAAACATTTATTTACGGCGTCGCAACCGTGCTTCCAAGAGCCTTGGCCATCGTTTTGGTACCGTTGTATACTTCGGTGTTGGCGCCTTCGGCTTTCGGTATCTATGCCACATTGATGTCATATATCATTTTGGGCAACGTGCTGCTTTCCTATGGAATGGAAACAGCATTCTTCCGTTTCATCAATAAGCATAGTTCACAACGAAAATCGGTGGAACGGACGGCTCTGTCCTCACTAACCATTACAGCACTCGGATTCTTATTAGTGACCCTGCTTTTGCGCGAACACATTGCAAATGCGATAGATTTCAAAGTAGAATACGTCACCTATGCACTATTGATTTTGGTGTTAGACGCACTTGTTATCCTACCCTTTGCTTGGTTTCGCGCCAATGAACACCCCATGCGCTATGCGATCATTAAGATTCTGAATGTGTGCATTAACCTTGGTGCTAACCTGTTTTTCTTTTTGGTCTTGCCAGATCTGGTACAGGGAAATCCAGATTCCAACTGGTCTTTCATCTACACCGAAGAAAACAGAGTGGTATATGTGTTCATTTCAAATGTCATCGCAAGTGGAATTACCTTTTTGATGCTGCTTCCACTGTATGTGAAGATTGGCTTCGGGCTAAACAAAACACTTTGGAAACAAATGCTGAAGTATGCACTCCCCGTTCTCATTGCAGGAATTGCCTTCAGCATAAATGAAGCCTTTGATAAAATTCTCCTAAAGTATTTACTGCCTGCCGATATTGCCGAAGCAGAAGTTGGGGTGTATGCCGCGTGTTATAAGCTTGGTGTGTTTATGACCTTATTCGCGACTGCCTTCAGATTAGGGATAGAACCTTTCTTTTTTAATCATGCAGCTTCGGAAAATGCGAGAAACACCTACGCCACAATCACGAAGTATTTCACCATTTTTGGAAGTGCGATATTATTGTTTGTAGTGATTTATATAGACCTATTTAAACAACTACTTATTACCAATTCGGAGTATTGGAGAGCCCTTTCTATTGTTCCCATCATCTTACTGGCCAACCTATGTTTGGGTATTTATCACAATTTGTCAGTGTGGTACAAGGTTACCGATAGAACGCGATTTGGCGCCTATATATCTATTGTGGGAGCTATTATTACCCTAGCACTCAATTTTCTTTTGATTCCAAGCATGAGCTACATGGGTTCGGCACTTGCCACACTGGCGGCATACGGAACGATGATGTTGCTATCATATGTGCTTGGCCAACGCTATTATGCGGTTCCTTATGACCTCAAAAAGATAGGAGGTTACCTATTGCTTTCCATTGCGTTTTCATCGCTGGCATTCTACGGATTCGATGGTCATCTCGGTATAGGAACTGCATTATTATTGGTATTTTTGTTATTGGTATTTCTCTCCGAAAGAAGGGAACTACAACGAATAATGAATAGATAATTACCCTTTCGAGTCAAACGGAAGTTTCTTCCGTTTGCTATCGAGAAGTTCTTCTCGATAGAAATGCTGATAGCATTTACTCGAAACGAACCCTATACCCAAAATGACGCAAATAAAAATTATTAATACATCACAACATCCATTGCCCAGTTATGAAACCATAGCCAGTGCAGGAATGGACATTCGCGCCAATGTCAGCGAACCTTCAACCCTAAAACCATTGCAACGCGCCATCATAAAAACCGGCCTTTATATTGAATTGCCTATTGGATTTGAAGCACAGGTGCGCCCAAGAAGTGGCTTGGCGGCAAAGAAGGGAATAACGGTGCTGAATAGTCCCGGTACCATTGATGCAGACTATCGGGGTGAAATAGGCGTTATCTTAGTAAATCTATCCAATGAAGATTTTACCATTGAAAACGGTGAGCGAATCGCGCAGTTGGTTATTGCAAAACACGAA
This sequence comes from Marinirhabdus sp., assembly GCA_033720575.1. Lineage (GTDB taxonomy): Bacteria > Bacteroidota > Bacteroidia > Flavobacteriales > Flavobacteriaceae > Marinirhabdus. Next base: position 2,407 of record JAWWCH010000005.1, on the reverse strand, counting down.
CGTGCCGTTTGGGATGAAGTGTCTGAGCTGAGTGAGACCCAGCGCGGATCAGGAGGCTTTGGCAGTACAGGAAAAAAATAAGTAGTAAAAAAAGAAAAAATAGCATGAAAATAATTGTTCCCATGGCGGGTCGGGGAAGCCGACTCAGACCGCACACACTCACCGTTCCAAAACCACTAATCCCTATTGCTGGGAAACCGATTGTGCACCGTTTGGTAGCAGATATCGCTGATGTTCTAAACGAACCCATTGACGAAATTGCCTTTATTTTAGGCGATCCTGCATTTTTTGGAGATGATGTGGTTGAAAGCTTAAACCAATTGGCCGCCGATCTTGGCGCTAAGGCAAGTATTTACCGTCAGTTGGAACCGAAAGGTACAGGTCATGCCATTATGTGTGCCGAACCGTCGTTGCAGGGTCCCGCTGTTATTGCGTATGCAGATACCTTGATTCGTGCCGACTTTGACTTGAACAAGGAAGCAGACGCGGTGATCTGGACAAAAAAAGTAGCGAATCCGGAGGCTTATGGTGTCGTTAATTTAAATGAAAAGAATGAAATTATAGAATTGGTTGAAAAGCCAGAAACCTATGTAAGCGATCAAGCGGTTATTGGGATTTATTATTTTAAGGACGTGGCGGTACTCAAAAATGAATTGCAATACGTGCTAGACCACAACATTATTAACGGAGGAGAATATCAAATAAACGATGGTATCAAACGAATGATGGCCGACGGACGCATCTTTAAAACAGGTACAGTAAGCGAGTGGATGGACTGCGGAAACAAGGAAGTTGCTGTAGAAACAAATCGGAGGATGCTCGGATTTTTAGCCGAAGAAAACAAGCCGCTAATGGCTTCTGACATATCAAAGGAAAATGCAATAATTAATGAACCTTGCTTTATAGCCGAAGGTGTTTCACTAAAGAACTGTGAGATCGGACCCTACGTCTCCATCGGTAAAGGCACAATAATTGAAGATAGTACCGTTAAAAATAGTATAATCCAAAACGAATCAGTAGTAAAAAATGCTACCTTAGACAATGCGATGATAGGGAATTACGCAACCTTTGATGGTAGTTTTACCAATGTGAGTATTGGGGATTATTCACAATTAAAATAACAAATCTATCTGTGGTCTCGGCCACAAGGTATTAAAAAGCTCTAGTGAAAACAGCAAAACTTCTTCTTGTATTATTGTTCGGGATACTTCATTCCGTATCTGTGCTTGCGCAAGAAGAAGAGCCTACCGATGACTTAGGTGATGTGACCGATGCCTTTCAAGAGCATTTTTTTGAAGCGTTAAAACAGAAGGGAATAGAGAATTACGAGTTGGCGCTAGATGCGCTGTATCGTGCTGAAGCTGCGGCAGAAGGAAATGTAGAAAACCAGTCCGTCATCAATTTTGAAAAAGGAAAAAACCTCGCGGCTTTAAAACGTTACGCAGAAGCAGAAGAGAGTTATCAAGCGGTGTTAAAAGTGCAACCAAACAATCTCGATGTATTGGTGTCACTCTATGATGTATATTTCGAAACGAAAAATTATGAAAGCGCGATTCCATTGGTAAAAAGGTTGATTCAACAAGATGAAGACTACAAAGAAGACCTCGTAAACCTCTATTACAGAACTGAACAGTACGATGCTGCATTAGCACTTTTGGATGAGTTGGATGAACTATGGGGAGAAAGTACCTATAGAAATGCCATACGAAGAAATATCTACAAGGTCACCGGGGATACCGAAGGGGCAATTACCGATTTGCAGGACAAAATAGATGAAAACCCGCAAAACGAACAAGACTATCTCAATCTGATATTCCTATATAGCGAACAAGGTGATTCAGAAAAGGCATTTGAAACCGCAAAGCACTTGCTAGAGAAACAACCGGAAAGTGAATTGGTGCATTTTGCGTTATACAAATTCTATTTGGAAGCTGGTAATACCGAGGCAGCATTGCATTCGATGGATGTGGTTTTCAACGCTACCCAAGTAGATCAAGAGAGTAAATATAAAGTGTTGGCCGACTTTATAAACTTTGTCAATGAGAATCCATCGTATGAAAGCAGTCTAGAGCAAGTCGTTCGTTCATTTAGTGATGATTCATCAGGACAAGTATATGAGGCACTCGGTGCCTATTTTACTTCCAAAGGAAAAAAAGAAGTGGCGCTAAATTTTTATGAAAAAGGTGTGGCGAAAGATCCAGATAAATACAGTTTGCTGAAAAATACCTTGTTGCTTCAGGTAGACCTTCAAAAATACAAAGCTGCAGCTTCGCTGAGTGAGGATGGCCTAGCGACATTTCCCGCGCAACCAATGCTCTATCTGTTGAATGGCGTCGCAAATAACCGACTTGGAAATTCAGACCAAGCCATAGAGAGTCTAGAAACTGGGCTCGACTTTCTTTTGGAT
>JAWWCH010000004.1:0-19799 GCA_033720575.1 Marinirhabdus sp. | reverse complement strand
TCGGTATCGATGTTGACTTTGCGAACACCGCTCTTGATGCCCTTTTGAATTTCTTCAACAGTTACTCCTGGGGCCCGCTCCAATAAATGGAAAGCATTGTCTTTTACTTCAAGAACCGCTAAGTTGGTTACAATTTTCTTTACACATTGCACTCCTGTGAGCGGTAAGGTACATTGTGACAATAGTTTTGACTCTCCCGCACGGTTGGTGTGCATCATCGCTACGATAATATTCTCTGCTGATGCTACCAAGTCCATGGCACCACCCATACCCTTCACCATTTTCCCTGGAATCTTCCAATTGGCGATGTCACCATTTTGAGCCACTTCCATGGCCCCAAGAATCGTTAAGTCTACATGCTGACCCCGAATCATGGAAAAACTCAGTGCCGAATCAAAAAATGAAGCACCAGGTAAGGTGGTAATGGTCTGTTTCCCTGCATTGATAAGGTCAGGATCTTCTTCCCCTTCAAAGGGGAACGGGCCCATTCCCAGAACGCCATTTTCACTTTGAAATTCAACAGCAATATCATCTCTTACAAAATTCGCGACCAGCGTGGGAATTCCGATTCCTAAGTTCACGTAGTACCCGTCTTTTACCTCTTTTGCAATTCGTTGTGCAATTTGTTCTTTACTTAACATTAGCTTCGCTTTCTTACGGTTCGTTGTTCAATTCTCTTTTCATATTTCTCTCCTTGGAATATACGTTGAACAAATATTCCGGGAATATGAACTTCATTAGGGTCTAAGCTTCCAGCGGGAAGCAGTTCTTCAACTTCGGCTACGGTAATTTTTGCGGCACCGCACATATTCGGATTGAAATTTCTAGCAGATCCTTTAAATATAAGATTACCTGCTTCGTCACCTTTCCATGCTTTTACAAAAGCGAAATCTGCTTCAAATGCATGTTCCAGAATATGCATTTTACCGTTAAATTCTCGGGCTTCTTTGCCTTCTGCGACTTCAGTACCATATCCTGCAGGCGTGTAAAACGCCGGAATGCCACTTTGGGCAGCACGAGCGCGTTGCGCCAGGGTTCCCTGAGGAATGAGTTCGACTTCCAACTCGCCACTGAGCATCTGCCGCTCAAATTCGGCATTTTCTCCAACATAGGAGGAGATCATTTTTTTGATTTGTTTTTTCTGAAGCAAGAGCCCCAGACCAAAATCGTCTACCCCCGCATTGTTTGAAATACAGGTCACCTTTTTCACGTTGCGGCGCACCAGTTCAGCAATTGCATTCTCTGGGATACCGCTAAGTCCGAAACCCCCAAGCATGAATGTCATGCCATCGGCGACTCCTTCACAGGCTACTTGAACATTAGGTACTGTTTTATTAATCATAATTTGGTTTTTCTTTAAAAATCGAATTCATCCGGAATATTGTCACCATCGGTTTGATAGGTATATTCACTACAATCAGTAACAATTGATATTACCTCTGGCTTTTCGAAGGCATCTGTTGAAACATTGAGGTCATCATCGGCATAACATTTTTTCATATACAGACCCCAAATGGGCAATGCCATGGTTGCTCCCTGGCCGTATGCCGTCGAGTTAAAATGTACCGATCGGTCTTCTCCGCCAACCCACACACCGGTTACCAAGTTGGGCACCATGCCCATGAACCATCCGTCACTATTGTTTTGGGTGGTTCCCGTTTTACCTGCAATCGGATTTTTGAAATCGTATGGGTAACCCGTAATCACTTCCTTGTATAATTTACCACTTCTCCACGTTCCTCGCAAACGAGAACCCGAACCAGATTGAGTAACCCCTTCCATGAGGCTTAAGGTTACATAAGCGGTTTCGTCACTAATAACATCCCTGGTCTCAGGTACGTTTTGGTAGAGCACCGTTCCATTTTTATCTTCGATCCTTGAGATTAGGTTTGGTTTTATGAACACTCCTTGATTCGCAAACGTACTATAGGCCCCTACCATTTCATACAGCGTTACATCTGGTGTGCCCAGAGCAATGGAAGGCGCACGGGGTATGTCTGATATATCCACTCCCATTTTTTCGACAAGGTCAATTACAGGTTTTGGACCCACGCGATCAATTAGACGAGCGGTGATGGTATTTACCGATTGTGCCAAAGCTTTTTTCAAACTCATCATATCACCATATTCTCCTCCCGAATTTCTAGGCGTCCATGGCTTTAACAAGCCATATTTGCCAGCTTCAATGGTATAAGGCGTATTTGGCAAGGTATCACAGGGCGACATGTGCATTTGGTCTATGGCCGTTGCGTATACAAAGGGCTTAAACGTAGAGCCTATCTGTCGTTGCCCAGTTCGCACCATATCGTACTTGAAGTTTTTGTAATCGATTCCACCCACCCATGCTTTTACTTCTCCCGTTTGGGGGTCCATAGACATAAGAGAAGCGCGGAGAATCGATTTGTAATAGCGCAACGAATCCATCGGTGTCATTACTGTATCGATATATCGCTCTTTGTTCTCCCAGGTGAAGATGCGCATATTGGTTTTCTTCTTAAAACTTGCAATAATCTCCTTTTCCGATTTTCCTTGGCGCTCCATTTCACGCCAGCGATCGGTACGTTTCATGGCTGAATTCAAAATCCCGTCAATTTCTTCTTTGGAGACATCCCTGAAAGGCGCTGTTTTATTTTTTTCATTTTGCGCATCAAACTCTTTTTGCAAATTGGTCATATGCGCCGTCATGGCTTGTTCGGCATATTCTTGCATTTTCGAATCAAGTGTTACGTAGACTTTGAGTCCGTCACTATCTACATCATAGGTGCTTCCGTCTGGTTTTGGGTTGTCTTTCGCCCATTTTTTCATGAATCCTCGAGCGTACTCCCGAAAGTAGGTGGCGATGCCTTCGTCATGATCTTGCGGGGTAAAGTTTACGCCTAGCGGAAGGGCTTGCAGCGAATCTTTTACTTCTTCGGTGATATAATCGTATTTCGCCATTTGTGCCAATACCACATTTCTCCTGTTTTTGACCCCAACAGGATTACGTATGGGATTGTATAGGGATGAATTTTTGAACATACCGACGAGCATGGCCGATTCTACCGTGGTGAGTTCTGACGGGGGTTTGTCAAAGTAGATATTTGCGGCAGATTCGATACCAATGGCTAGGTTCAAAAAATCATAGGTGTTGAAATACATGGTAATGATTTCTTCCTTGGTATAGCGTCGCTCCAATCGTGTTGCGATGACCCATTCTTTGATTTTCTGAATTCCCCGATCTAGTTTATTGCTTGAAACCTGTTCGGTAAAGAACTGCTTTGCCAGCTGTTGGGTGATCGTACTGGCCCCACCCTTTGATCCGAGAAATACGGCCGCACGTACAGTTCCACGAGCATCAATTCCCGAGTGATCGTAAAATCTTACGTCTTCGGTCGCAATTAGCGCATTTACAAGGTGGTCTGGAAGGTCTTCAAATTTCACAGGTGTTCGATTGTCTTTGAAGAATTTTCCGATAACCACACCGTCAGAAGATATAATTTGCGTAGCTAAGTCTTTTTCTGGATTCTCAAGACTGGTTTCGTCTGGCAGACTTCCAAAAACACCCCAAGATGCAAGAAGGAAGAGTAATATTACCACTACCACACCGGCACCAATAATTCGCCACACCCAATTGCGATATTTTTTGTTGGAGTCTTTGGTCTGTTTCTTTGTTTTCTTTTTTGTCGCCATTGCTAAGGTTCTTGTGTCACTTCTTCGATACTGATACCAACATCAGTGATGCCCGGTAATTGGCTAACGCCGTCAACTTCGCCGATATTGCGCACTGCCTGTGTTATAGTTATGTTATAATTTCCTGATTCTGAAAACCGGATATTCTCCTTAAACCATAGTTTATTCTCCTTAATGCTGCCTACACCCGCTCCCATCCACTGACCGTCAGGATACGCCATTTTATATTCCAAGGTATCTGTAATTATTTTTCCGTGTGGATATTGAATGGAGGCAACCAAGAACAAATTATTAAAGGGGTAATCATTAGAGTTTCTTACGTTTATAAAAACATTATAGGGTTGAACCGTATCCAATTGGGGCACTTGAAAAATCAAAACATCGTCTTTGTTCCAACCTTCTGAAATAGCTTCAGAATCGCTCCAAACCACATTTGAATCGCAACTCGATAGTAGAACGACCAATAGTAATGCCACAACACATCTACGCATCATTCCTAGGTTTTTGCTTTCGTCTTCTTTTTTTATTTTTTGCAGGTTTTCCTGGGGCAGCTTTAGCTTTAGGAGGTATTTTTCCTTGTTTTGACTTGCTTTTGGTGCTCTTTCGCCTTTTGCTTGGCTTGTTTCGTCTAGGTTTGTCAAAACGTGTTAAACTGTCCTGCCCTACCGCATTATCGAACAATTTCTCGTTACTCACTGAAATTTCTTCAATAAATTCCTCCAAACTATCTGGGGTTTTACCTTTTTTGTTCAGCGCAATGATCTCGTTCACCTTTTCAACCTTCAAAGTATGCCAGTTCATGCCGTCTTTCTCGTAGCTGAACCACATTAGTCCTTTAAAAATATCGATTTTCTGACAAACCGCCGTTCCCTTTTCGGTTTTGAGTTTGACATCGGTACGCGGAAATTCTTCTAGTGCTTCGAGATAGGTATCTAACTCATAATTGAGGCAGCATTTCAGTTTCCCACATTGGCCAGCCAATTTTTGCGGATTCAAACTCAATTGCTGGTAGCGTGCTGCGGAAGTATTAACTGAGCGAAAATCGGTTAACCAGGTAGAACAGCACAATTCGCGCCCACAAGATCCGATACCACCAAGCCGAGCAGCTTCTTGTCTAAGCCCCACTTGTTTCATTTCAATGCGCGTGTTGAAGGTACGGGCAAATTCTTTTATGAGTTGCCTAAAATCAACGCGTTCTTCTGCAGTGTAGTAAAAAATGGCTTTTGATCCATCGCCTTGGAATTCGATATCACTCAACTTCATTTGCAACCCCAAGCGAATTGCAATTTCACGTGAACGCTTTTGGATATCGGCTTCACGATCACGGCACTTTTGCCAAATATCGATGTCTTTTTGGGTGGCTTTTCTGTAAATCTTCGGAAGGCTGGGAACGTCTATGGTTTCCTTTTTCTTTTTCATCTGTACCCGAACCAATTCCCCCGTAAGGGTCACCATCCCAATATCGTGACCGGGAGACGCTTCTGTGGCTACCGTATCTCCAATTGATAATGATAAGTTATCTTGGTTTTGATAGAAATGTTTACGCCCGTTTTTAAAACGAACCTCAACCCCTTTGAAAGGCTCTTGGTTGTTGGGGAGTGACATATTTGAAAGCCAATCGAACACCGTCAATTTATTGCAGCCATCGGTTCCACAAGTACCATTGTTCTTGCAGCCCTTTGGCTGTCCGTTGGCGCCCGTGGCACAGCTGGTACAGCCCATATTGTGTTATATATAGTGGAGCATAAATACTGCTTTGGATTCATACGCTCATCGGAATGCATGCTGCATCTAGAACCTAAAATGAGTTCCCGACTGCGCTCGAACCGTCATGGAACAAGCAGTTTATACTCTCGGAGATTAAACAAATTCTTAAGAAGTAAAGGTAGCAATTATTATGGCAACCCTACTTTTTAAACTTTAATTTTTCAGAACGGCCTTTCTTAAAAATCTTATTGCTATTGTGCAGGCCGCTGCGTAACTTTTTCTGCTCTTCATAGGGCAAATGAATGATTTCTTGACATTCGGTAGAGCAACATTCTTCCATCGCTTCGCGACAACTCTCACATTGAATAAACAACAGATGGCATGCCTCATTCGCACAGTTTACATGCGTGTCACAAGGTGCGCCACACTGATGGCACTGTGCTATGATGTCTTCTGAGATTCGTTCGCCACGACGGTGATCGAACACAAAATTTTTTCCCAGGAATTTATTTTCAAGTCCTTTGCTTTCCACCTGTCGGGCATATTCAATAATTCCTCCCTCAAGCTGGTATACCTGCTGAAACCCTTTATGCTTGTAATACGCACTCGCTTTTTCACAGCGGATACCTCCAGTACAATACATCACTAGCTTTTTGTCTTCCTTGTGATCTTTTAGATCCTCTTCGATGATGTCTAAGCTATCGCGGAAGGTATCTACATCAGGTGTGACTGCCCCTTTAAAATGGCCGATTTCGCTTTCGTAATGGTTTCGCATATCGACCAACACTGTGTCTGGATCTTCAATAAGTTCATTGAACTTCACCGCATCCACGTGAATCCCTTTGTTGGTTACATCAAAAGTGTCGTCATTTAGACCGTCGGCCACAATTTTATGACGCACTTTCACTTTCAGTTTCAAGAATGATTTTAAATCGTGTTCTATGGCGATGTTGAGCCGTACATTTTCTAGGAAATAGATGCCGTCAAGGAAGGCTTTGAATTTCTCGAAGTTCTTGGCAGGTACAGAGAGTTGCGCATTTATGCCTTCATGGGCGACATAAATGCGCCCAAGCACTTGCAGCTCGTCCCAAGCCACGAATAGATGATTTCTAAAAAGTTCAGGGTTGCCAATCTTGGCGTATTGATAAAACGAAAGGGTCAAGCGATCTTCACCAGCTTCTTCCAGCATGGCGGCCCTTTCTTTCGCACTCATTTTATTGTACAGTTGCATGCTATACTACTTTTATGGGTGTAAAGAATAGATTTGAGGGGCAAAATTACACTAAATCTACCTGTTAACAAAATGTCCCAATCTCCACCGCTGCGGGTTGCCCTAAACCCAAAGAAATAGTATTTTTACTTCTTGACTCCTCTATTAATTTAAACGACACCATGAGCAAAGAGCAAGACGCAAAACTAAAAGCCCTAAAACTTACCTTAGACAAACTAGACAAAACCTACGGAAAGGGAACCGTAATGAAAATGGGCGATAGCGCCGTACAAGAAGTTGATGTGATCCCTACCGGTTCATTAGGGCTGGATGTAGCCCTAGGCGTGGGCGGATATCCAAGAGGACGAATCATTGAAATCTACGGACCTGAATCTTCAGGTAAAACCACATTGACGCTTCACGCTATTGCGGAGGCTCAGAAAAAAGGAGGAATTGCCGCCTTTATTGATGCAGAACACGCCTTCGATAGGTATTATGCTGAAAAATTAGGCGTAGACATCGAAAACCTGATCATATCACAACCCGATAACGGTGAACAGGCCCTTGAAATTACCGATAACTTGATTCGCAGTGGAGCGATTGATATTATTGTGATCGACTCGGTTGCTGCACTTACGCCTAAAAGTGAGATTGAAGGCGAGATGGGCGATAGTAAAATGGGACTGCACGCCCGTTTGATGTCTCAAGCGCTTCGAAAATTGACTGGCTCCATCAGCAAGACCAACTGTACCGTAATCTTCATTAACCAATTACGTGAAAAGATTGGCGTGATGTTCGGGAATCCTGAAACGACCACGGGTGGTAATGCTCTGAAATTCTATTGTTCTGTTCGTTTAGACATTCGTCGTTCTACACAGATAAAAGATAGCAATAGCGCTGTACAAGGAAATAAAACCCGTGTGAAAGTGGTGAAAAATAAAGTGGCTCCCCCATTTAAAACGGCGGAGTTTGACATTATGTACGGGAAAGGTATTTCTAAAGTAGGTGAAGTAGTTGATTTGGGTGTCGACTTCGAAATCGTGAAAAAAGCTGGTTCTTGGTTTAGTTATGACGACACTAAATTAGGGCAAGGTCGAGATGCTGTAAAGGCGTTATTGTTAGACAACCCTGAACTTATGGAAGAACTAGAGCAGAAAATAAAGGAGGCCATTGCAGCGTTGAATGAATAATTAATAAAATTTTAACGCAACCCTACCTATTTGTGGGTATCTACGCCATGTAGTATTCCCACGGATAGTGAACTGTAGCCACCACAACGTGAAACAACTAACTAACCATGGCAACTACGTTTGACATTAGATGAGCTCATACAAAAATGTAAACAGCAGGACGTAACGGCACAGGGCATATTGTACAAACAATATTCAAGTGTTTTATTTTCCATTTGCTTGCGTTATTCGCCCAACTATACCGAGGCTGAAGACAATTTGCAAGATGCGTTTATGACCATTTTTGACAAGATTGGGCAGTTTAAAGACAAAGGTTCATTTGAAGGCTGGATGAAACGGGTAACGGTGAATACCGTGCTTCAAAAATACAGGAGGCAAAAAGTATATCATATAAAGGAAGAAGCCTCGATTGAACAACCCGATGATGAAGATGTAGTAATTGAAAGTGATGTTCCGTTGAAATATTTACTGAAGATCATCCAAGAATTACCCGACCGATACAGATTGGTGTTTTCAATGTATGTGCTAGACGGATATTCGCATAAAGAAATCGCAGAAATGTTAGGAATTAGCGATGGTACGTCTAAGTCTAATCTAGCTCGGGCAAGAGGCATATTAAAAACAAAAATTGATTTATATAGAAAAACAGATTCGTAACTAGTATATCGTATTTAAATACTCAGATTATTGGTCCTCCCCCATAGTAGACTAAATAATGAAAGAAAAGAAAAACATAGACCAACTCTTCAAAGAAAAGTTTCAAGATTTTGAAGCGACCCCTTCCCCTGCGGTTTGGGAGAGCATCGAAGCGAAACTGCAAACGAAGAAAAAACCCAAACGTGTCATTCCACTGTGGTGGCGCGCGGCAGGTGTGGCGGCATTGTTGGCTTTATTGTTCACTATTGGCAATTCAATTTATAATTCTGATACGAATCCTTCCACAGAAATAGTGACCGAGGAATCCGCCGTTCCGGTTCAAGAAAACGAAATTACAACCTCGAATACTGAAGTTGCATCAGAATCAGCCGATGATTCTGAACAACATACGAATACTGAAGCTCTCAAAAAAGCAAATGATAGCCATAGTGCGACTCAAAACGAAAATGAATTCGCACCACAAAAACAAACAACAGATAGAATTTCGGGTACTACAGAAACAACTACTGCTAGTACATCTGAAATACAATCAGATGTAAAAAGAAGCCCAACTACAGAAACGAAAACAACCCCTACCTATAACACGAATAAAGAAGCTGTTGCAGCAATTGAAAATGCAAAAACAGAGCCTAACAAAAACGCTGAAACTACTTTTAATCCTTTGGTGAAGGAGCCTACAAAGGTAGTTTCAGAAAAGGTGGGTATTGCAAAAACGGAGACTGCAGTAGAGGGACCGCTAAACGAGGTTAAGAAAGAAACCGTTACCGATCCTGCCCAGACCTCAGAAATTGAGACTGCCGCTGCCGAAACTTCAGAAGAAGCAGCCAAGAAAACCTCCATTTTCGATGCGATCGCAGAAAACGAAAGTTTAAAAGAAGAAACCACTCAACAAGAAGAAATGTTAAATCGTTGGGCGGTGTCTCCAAACGTAGGACCTGTATATTACGGTTCTCTTTCAGACGGTTCATCCATTGACCCAATGTTTTCAGACAATGGGAAAACTGGGGATGTAAATTTGAGTTACGGGGTTCAGGTGGCTTATGACGTTTCAGATAAGTTTAGTGTGCGAAGTGGGGTAAACAATGTGAACTTGAGTTATGCCACCGGCGACGTTCAAGTTGCGTCGGCACCTGCTGCATTCGGACTTAAAAATGTAGATTATGCTTCGCGTGCAACAGCCATAACGACGGTATACGATAGAGGTGCGATTCCATCTTCAAATACAGAAAGTGGCTTCCAAAACATTGTGCCCAAATCAACGGGTGGCAATGCAGAGATAAGTCAGCAACTACAATACTATGAGGTTCCTTTAGAATTAAAATACGATATTGTTGAATCTCGATTGGGAATCAATGTAATCGGCGGTATGAGCACACTGTTTTTAGGAAACAACGAAGTGGTTGTTAACGACGGCAGTTTCAGAACCGTATTAGGAGAAGCAAATAATTTGAATTCAATAAGTTTTACTACGAACATCGGACTCGGATTTAATTACCAACTGAGTAAAAAATTAAAGTTTAATATTGAACCGATGTTCAAGTATCAACTCAACCCGTATACTGACACCAGTATAGACTTCAGACCCTATTATTTAGGTGTGTATAGTGGGTTGAGTTTTAAATTTTAGGTTAGTTTTTAGTTGACAGGGGGGTAATAGTCCCTGACAAGATTGAAAAAAACCGTCTCCCGCCATAGAGACGGTTTTCTCATATCGTGGGATGCTTCAATTCTTCCAAAATTACATTTCTAATCTGACGGTTCAGCAACCGTTTGTCTTCCATTTCGAGAATTGATGTGGGAATGGCTTTATGTACTTTTACCCGCATTTGTCCTGGGCTGCCACTAAAAAAGGAATACGAAAACCGCTTCTTGTTGTCGTGAAAAGTCATCGGTGCTATAGGAATGTGATGTGCGATGGCAAGTCTGAAAGCGCCGTCCTTAAAATTATCCAACACAACCGATTCGTTTTCTGGGACGCCACCTTCGGGAAAAATGCACACACTGAGGCCTTCATCTAATTTAGCTTGTGCACTCTTGAATACCTCTCGGCGGCTCTTTGGATTGTTTCGATCTACCAAAATACAGGTACGGCTGTAGAAAAATCCGAAAACCGGTATTTTGGCCAATTCTTTCTTTCCGACGAAAACAAATGGATTTTTGACCACGTACAGCATGAGCATAATATCGGTCATCGAAGTATGGTTGGCCACAAACATATAACTCTGACCCTTGGCGTAGGTTTCTTCCCGTTTAATTCTAGGTCTAAACCCCATTCCAAAGAGAATAAAAGTAGCCCAGATACGAGCGAGCCTAAAAAAAAAGGGATACCAGGACTGATGTAAAATACTTACGATCAATAGCGGAGAGAGCACTACAATAGGTGTTGCTAACAGAATGTAAAACCAAATTCTATAACAGAGAAACCCTATGTTTTTGATACTTTTCAAGTTGCCCCAAAAATAGGAATATCTACGCTACAAAAAGGCTAAAAAAAGTACCTTTGTGGAATATTCGATACTAAATAAAGAACCCAAAAAGAATCATTGATCGCATGGCCAGAATACTCACAGGAATACAAAGTACCGGAACACCTCACCTTGGGAACATCTTGGGTGCCATCATCCCTGCAATTGAAATGTCGAATTCGCCCAGCAACGATTCGTATTTGTTTATTGCAGACATGCACTCTCTTACACAAATCAAAGATGCCGACACGCTCAGAAACAATACCTATAGTACCGCAGCAACCTGGTTGGCTTTTGGATTGGACATTGAAAAAACGGTGTTCTATAGACAAAGTGATATTCCGCAGGTCACTGAGCTTTCTTGGTATCTGAGTTGCTTTTTCCCGTTCCAGCGCCTTACATTGGCCCATAGTTTCAAAGACAAGGCCAATCGCTTGGAAGATGTGAATGCGGGACTTTTTACGTATCCGATGCTTATGGCGGCTGACATATTGCTGTATGACGCAGAAATTGTTCCCGTAGGAAAGGATCAGTTGCAGCATTTGGAAATCACTCGTGATGTTGCTTCGCGTTTTCATACCCAATTGGGAGACACTTTTGTGCTGCCCGATGCGAAGGTACAAGAAGCCACCATGCTAATTCCCGGCACCGATGGTGAAAAGATGAGCAAGAGCAAGAACAACATTATCAATATCTTTTTACCCGATAAACAACTGCGGAAGCAGATCATGGGTATTCAAACTGATAGCACGCCTTTGGAAGAACCTAAAAACCCTGACACTTGCAATGTATTTGCGCTATATCAATTATTAGGAACGCCAGAACAGGTTCAACAAATGCGCCAAAACTACGAAGCAGGAAATTATGGGTACGGTCATGCCAAACAAGCCTTGTTTGAACGTATTCTTGAAAGGTTCTCCTCTGAGCGTGAGCGATACAACCACTATATGGCCAATTATGACGAAATTGAAGCGGCGCTAAAAGTGGGTGCTGAAAAAGCGAAATCCGTTGCCAACGGCGTACTACAGCGCGTTCGCGCGAAGGTAGGGTACTAAACGGCTTCATACACTTTCCCAGGTAAGGGACGTACGGCACCTTTCAATTCTAGATTTAGCAAAAGGGTCACAGCCTCGTGGGTTGGCATATGGCAAGACAAGGCAATCTGATCAAGTTCTTTTTTACCCGAAGATTCCAAAAACTGATAGACCACTTGTTCTTTTTCTGAAAACTCCGCGAACATTTTAGTTTGAACAGGTAGCGTATTTTTTGGCTCCAAGTCCCAACCCAAAACATAGACCAAATCGGCCGCACTGGTGATGAGATGTGCTCGATTTGATTTTATGAGGTTGTTGCACCCTAAACTTTGGCGATCTTCTGCCCTTCCTGGAACGGCAAAGACATCTCGGTTATAACTGTTCGCAATATCGGCGGTCACGAGACTTCCTCCCTTTTCGGCAGATTCAATAACCACGGTTGCTTCGCTCAAACCTGCAATGATTCGATTGCGCTTCAAAAAGTTCGTGCGTTCGAAAGGATCATTGCTCCAAAATTCAGTAAAGAAACCTCCATTGCTTTCAATGTCGCGAACATAACGCTGGTGTGATTTTGGATACATTTGGTTGAGCCCATGGGCCAAACACGCAATGGTTTGTAGGTCGTTTGACATAGCAGCCGTATGCGCCGTGATATCGGTTCCATACGCAAAGCCAGACACGATTATCGGGTTTAAAGGAATTAAATCTTCAATGAGCTTTTTGCAAAAGAGTTTCCCGTGGTTCGTAATTTTCCGGGTACCGACGATACTGATGATTCTTCGATGCTGTAAATCAATCGTTCCTCGTTCAAAAAGTAAAATTGGACCATCCACACAGTGCTTCAATTTCGCTGGATAACTTTCGTCTAAAAAGTAATGACATCCGATTGCATTCGACTGAATAAAACGCAATTCTGCCTCTGCTGCCGGAAGTAACGCATTTAACTTAAGACCTCTAAGCTTCAATCTGCCAATTCCATCAATCTTAAGAAGGTGTTCTTTTTTTTCCTTGAAAACTCCTTCAGCAGAACCTACTGTTCTAAGCAGTTTTTTTATAGAACTATCACCAAGATTTTTAGCACATTGCAAGGCTAAGGTATACAGCAATTCGTTTTGTGATAACATACACATCTAATTGCTGGGGAGCGAATTTAAAAATACAATATTTTTGGGTGTTAATAATTTTGCTGGTTTTGTATTGAAAAGCGGCAAAAAAAATCTATGTTTGTTTCTATGCATTTGGCTACGTACATATCCGATTTATTATATCGCTACGAATGTGTTATTGTTCCAGGATTTGGTGCATTTATCACCCGGTACCATTCTGCTAGAATTGACAGCGATACGCACGAGTTTTTTCCGCCAGGAAAAACCGTGATGTTCAATAGGCAGTTGCAGACCAATGACGGCATCTTGGCCAATTATGTGGCGAGTGTTGAGAAATGCAGTTATGCATTGGCCCTTCAAAAAATCAGGAATTTTGCTGGCAAACTATCGCTTGATTTGAGTGAAGGAAATACGGTCCATATCGATTCTGTAGGTTCTTTTGTGTTAAATGAGGAACGTTCGGTTCAATTTAATCCGGAGGTATCTGGCAACTTTAGTACTGCCGCATTTGGGCTTTCATCATTTATTACCCCTACCGTAACACGTGAATTACAACCGCAACAGACTGTGGTTGCCGCAGAGGAGAAAAAAGTACTCGCTCTCGAAACGAGACCACGAACGGCCCCCTATATGAAATATGCGGCCGTTGGTTTAATTGCATTGGCTTTGGCCGGATTTGGCGGAATGAAATTGTATGAAGGCGAAGTTCAAGAGCATAATTTTGCAGAAAAGCAAAAGGCTGAAAATTTGGTTGAATCGCAAATCCAAGAGGCTACTTTTATCATTGAGAATCCACTGAAAGCATTGAACATTACGGTTCCAAAGCACAAAGGAAAATACCATATCGTGGCAGGTGCCTTCAGAATTGAAGCAAATGCTCAAAAGAAAGTGCGCCAATTAGACCAAAAAGGCTATTCTGCCAAAATGATCGGGGTAAATAAGTATGGACTCCATCAAGTGGTGTATAGCAGCCATCAAGACCGATTGGAAGCACTTCGCACGCTGCGAAACATTCAATCCGAAGAAAACAGCGCTGCATGGTTATTGGTAAAAGACCTGAACAACTAATTACCAAGAATTTTTGTTTTCGCAACAAAAATTAATGCTCCTCCATTCCGTTAATGCGTAACTTTGCCAAAAATGAATTGTAATGGAAGCAAAGACCCCACGAGAATCCCGCACAGTGATCACAGATCTGGTATTGCCCGGAGAAACCAACCCTATCGGAAACATGTTTGGAGGGGAACTCTTAGCTCGGATGGATCGAGCTGCTAGTATAGCGGCGAGACGGCATAGCCGTAGAATCGTTGTTACCGCTTCGGTGAATCATGTTGCGTTCAATAAAATGATTCCTTCAGGTAGTGTTGTGACCGTAGAAGCTCAAGTTTCGAGATCTTTCAAAAGCTCTATGGAAGTATATATGGATGTTTGGATCGAAGATCGCGAAAATGGAATGAAGACCAAAGCAAACGAAGGTATCTACACCTTTGTAGCCGTTGATGAAACTGGAAATCCAGTTCCTGTACCTCCGATTACCCCAGAAACAGAAATTGAAACAAAACGATACGAGGCTGCATTGAGGAGACGGCAGTTGAGTTTGGTTTTGGCTGGAAAGCTCCATCCTGAAGAAGCCACAGAACTAAAAGCACTCTTTGTGCAATAAATTAAAAAATCTTCAATTTTAACACTCTTTTAGAGGTTTTTTCTGTTTATTATTAAGGTAATTCGTTCGTATTGAATATATTTGATATTCTCTTCGGATAAATTTAACATTTACCGAACGTTTGCATAATTAATTAAAATAAAAAAAACCTATGAAAAGTTTTACTTTACTCTCAAAACTGGGATTGCGAAGTTTTGTTCTTGGTGCCGTACTGATTTTTGCTTCAGTATCGATAGCACAAGCACAATACGAAGTTCAATTTCAGGATGACACAATTGAAATGCCGGAAAATATCAACACATTTTCTTGGCAAGATATGCCCGAGTCGGCTAGAATTTCAAATGGATTCATCGGTTGGGTGCAATTTTACAGCACACCGACCCAAGATATTCAGGATTTGTTTGCGGCCAATCGACTTGAGCTCATGAACTACATTGATAACCACACCTATTTATTCTTTTTTCCATCGAATACGTCTGTGAGTATGCTTGCAGATAATGGCGTGCGTTCTATCATTCCACTAGAATCAAGATTTAAGATCTCTCAGAATTTACAAGATGGTATGATTGGCGACTGGGCTATTAGTGGGGATCACTATTTGGTAACGCTTCAGCATTTTGACAAAGTATCAACAGACTACGTGATTTCTGAATTGGCAGCTGAGCAAATTGGTGTGATTGAAAGATTTGAAAATTCAAATAACATCGACCTTAAAATTCCAAACAATTGCTTAGATGATTTGGCGTCTTTTCCATTCATAAAATGGGTAGAAGAAATTGTAGCGCCTTCTATTTTAGATGATGACGAGGGACGTGCATTGCACAGAGCCAATGGGCTTGACACTCAAATGACAGCTGGAAGAAACTATGACGGTTCTGGATTAGGTGTAATGTGTAGAGATGATGGAGCCGTTGGGCCTCATATCGATTTTCAAGGACGTGCTTTTGGACAAGTAGGAAATAATGGAAACAACACACACGGAGACGGTGTATCTGGAATTATGGCAGGTGCTGGAAACCGTAATCCAACGTACCGCGGAATGGCTGCAGGAGCCGATCTTTATATTGTAAGCTACCAACCTAACTTTTTGGATACCGCTACAAACAATTTAATCAACAGTGGTGAGGTACAAATTACCAACTCCTCTTACAGTAATGGTTGTAATGCAGGTTACACCACAATTACACAGACGGTAGACAATCAGTCTATTGATACTCCAGAATTACTGCACGTTTTCTCTGCTGGTAACTCGAACAACCTAAACTGTGGATACGGTGCTGGTAGTCAATGGGGTAATATTACTGGTGGACATAAGCAAGGTAAAAACGTAATTGCTACAGCAAACACATTCTTTGATGGTTCTTTGGTGAATTCAAGTAGCCGTGGTCCAGCACATGATGGTCGTATTAAGCCAGACATTGCTGCTAACGGACAAAACCAAATTTCGACTGCGCCAAATAATGGATACTTAACGTTCGGAGGAACATCTGGTGCTGCTCCTGGTATTGCCGGAATTTCTGCTCAATTGTATCAAGCTTACATGGAAGCAAACAGTGGCGCAATGCCAAATTCGGGATTGATTAAAGCTATTTTAATGAATACTGCTAATGAAGCTGGAAATGTAGGACCAGACTTCAAGTTTGGTTGGGGAATTGTGAACGGATTAAGAGCTGGTATCCTTATTGAGGACGGACGCCACCTAGAGGATGAAATTTCTCAAGGAAATACAAATAACCATACTATCAATGTCCCGTCTGGAACTACCCAGTTGCGCGTAATGCTATATTGGAATGACCCAGCGGCTACGCCAGGTGCTACCACAGCCTTGGTGAATGACCTTGACTTGACCGTAACTACTCCAGGTTCAACAACGCTATTGCCATGGGTGTTGGATTCTACTCCAAACGCTACAGCACTTGATACACCAGCAACAAACGGAATTGACCGACTGAATAATGTAGAGCAAGTGCTTATCAATGATCCAGCGGCAGGTACTTATGATATCGACATTACAGGATTTGACGTTCCACAAGGACCTCAAGAATATTATGTAGTTTACGAAATTATTGAGGAAAACCTAACCGTTACCTATCCGAATGGTGGCGAAAAATTACGAGCTGCGGAAGCCTATCCAATTCACTGGGATGCCATAAACACGACTGACGATTTTGAACTTGAATATTCAGATGATAACGGAAATTCTTGGACAAACATTGCAACAGTGCCAAGTGACGAATACCTATTTATGTGGTCTCCTCCAAATTCAGTTACAGGACAAGGTTTGATCAGAGTAACAAGTGGTTCATTCTCGGATGTTTCTGACGTGAATTTCTCTGTAGCTGATTATCCAAGCAATGTAAGCTTAGACGCTGCTTGTGACGACAAAGTATTGATTTCATGGCCAGCAGTAGCAGGAGCAGAATCTTACGATGTTTATGTCCTCGGCGAGAAGTATATGGACCTAGTAGCCAACACTACCGAATTATCGGCAATAGTGCCCGCTGTGGAAGATAGTGGCAATTACGATGTATGGTATTCAGTAGCGGCTAGAAACGATACTGAAGGTTGGGTAAGTAGAAGAAGAAACGCTCGTAACTATAATGGTGGGGTATTTGAATGTGAATTAGTACTTGGCGTTGATGATTTTATTTCGAGTACAGTTACACTTTATCCGAATCCAGCAGATGATAGCGTATTTATCGACTTTGGATCGTCTAATTTTAGTAGCGCTGTGATTCAAGTTAGTAATAGTCTTGGTCAAACCATACAGACCGTTACAAGCGATAACTTGAATGCCGGACAGACCGCAATTAACGTGTCAAGTTTCAAAACTGGTATTTACTTCGTAACTATTAGTGCAGACGGACAAGAAACAACGAAGAAGCTTGTTGTGAGATAAGCAAGTTTTGTGGTTTCTTTAGCATAAAAAGAAAAGCCCTGACTGACGGTCAGGGCTTTTTTGTTGTTATGCCTTATTTACATTTTATAAATCCAATCGGCTGGATTCAATCGTTGGCTGTTTTGGGTAATCACAAATTTAAATTCGGTTTTACCATCTGTCGGATTGGTAAACACGGTTCCTAAAGATTGTTTGGTTGCCACCTTATCTCCTTTCTTTACCAGTATATTTGTCAAGTTCATATACACCGAAATATAATTTCCGTGCTGTACCATAACTGTTGAATTGTTTCCTGCAATTCGTATGATTTGTAATACTTCTCCATTAAAAACCGCACGAGCCTTGGCGCCGGTTTCAGTAGCGATTCGAACCCCACTGTTGTATTTCTCCACATTTGGAAACTGTGGGTGTCTATGGCGCCCAAAGCGCTCCACAACGATTCCACCCTTATCGATTGGCCACGGCAACTTCCCCTTATTGTTTGTGAAATTCGCGGCTAACGCAGTGGCTTCAGCATTCATAGTAAATTTACCACTACTCTTTGCAGGGGCTGTGGATGTTGTCTTTGCCGTTGCTTTATTTGAAGCTGCAATAGCATCAGCAATAATCTTATCTATTTTTTTATCAATAGCGGCCGCAGCGCGTTGTTTGTCGCGAATCTGATCTGTAAATTTACTTTCATCCCGTTTCAGAGAGGCAATGAGATTCTCTTGGTTTTTCCGTTCTTTGCTTAGTTGCGCTTTGGTTCGTTCATTCTCTGCGATGAGTTCCTTTTTTTGCTCCTTCTGAACCAATAGGTCCTTATTCATAATTTTAAGCAACTCCGTTTTCTCTTTTATCGCTTCTCCCTGTTCCTTGCGATATTTGGTGTACTGCTTCATGTATTGCATTCGCTTATAAGCTTGTAAAAAACCTTCAGAAGACAATAAAAACATAATTCTGCTCTGCTCAGATTTACTCTTGTACGATTTCCGAATCATGGCCGCATAATCTGATTTTAACTCGTCCAATTCTGTTCTAAGGTTGTCCATTTTGCTCAGATTATCGTTGATTTCCCGCGTTAGCAAATTGGCTTGGCGATTCGTAATTTTAATCAAGTTTTCGGTAGTTCGAATACGCTGATCTAAATCTTCAACCTGTGTCAAAACTGATTTCTTCTCACCTCTTGCCTTGAAGAGGAGTGAATTGATTTGCTTGATTTCTTGAAGTATCGCTTGTCGTTGTTCTTCAAGTTCCTTTTGTTTATCAGACTGTGAGAGTCCTTGAAATGACACAAGTACTATCAAACAAATCGTAAGAAATAAGGGTCTGTGTTTTAGCATTACAATTGAATTTCGGTATAACCTTCAGGTATAGAAAACGGAAAACTTATAGAAACATTGGGCTCTATTTTACGATAGGTAAGTTCTATTTTGGTAGTACTTTGGTTCTCAGAGGCCAAAACCTGAACTCCTGATGGATACAACTCCTCTTCAATTTGTTGATAATCGTCATAACGTATGGTAAGAATGCGATTGGAATTAGGTTGTGACAAGGTTTCGGAAGCAATTTTGAAATTATTGGCATTCAGCAACAGCGAATGGATAAAATTGAAAGGCTGTGTTTCAGGTTGTAATTTATATTTATCGTCTATAGGCTCCACGGTATAGGGTAAAGCCTCTAGGTTGAAAATGCTTTGTCCCAATAAGATATTTTGGGCCTTTTGAAAGTCGATGGTTGTACCTAGCCAATCACTCAATAAACTGAAATCGCCATCAAAATAGGTATTACTTACCGTTTCATAGTACTGAACCCTATCTGTTGTGATTTTTGCTTTTGCTAGTGTGATCCCCAATATCGATGCCTTCATCCAGATAGTTTTATCCTTTTCCATTCGCAGGCTTATGGTGATGCTCTGTTGCTTCTCATCATCTTCATAGACCACAAATACGCGAGCTGCAAGGGTATTGAAATCAGGACTGGCTTGTAGATGAGCAGCCGAAAGGTTCTTCAGGCTGATATCTTTTGCATTGCCAGTTACATTTTTGGTTCCTTTACAAGCCACTAAAGAGCCCATAAGAATCAACAGCAGCATGATGTGCTTCATATTAATTATCTAAGTTTATTTTTGCTGCTTTCACTTTATAAGAAGCAGCCTTATCTACTTCACCCTTTGCCTCATGTGCAATTCGAAGTTGATCGTAAAAATCACGCTCTACT
>JAWWCH010000003.1:0-20284 GCA_033720575.1 Marinirhabdus sp. | reverse complement strand
GGAATCGCGATGAAAATGGTGATCCGGTGCGTGTAGACGCGAAAGAGTACAATAAATACAAAACAAAAGGCGGTAGAACAGTCTATGATGGAGGAGGAATTTTACCAGATATTGAAGTGGAAACCGCGGTTTTTAGTCCGATAACTACCGCGCTTTTAAAAGACCAAGCCATTTTCGACTACGCCACAGAATATTACAATAACAACAGCATGGAAAGTTGGAAAGGTTTTGAAATTACCGATGCCGATTTCAGGAATTTCATTGCGTTCTTGGATAAAAAAGGATTCAATTATGAGACGGAAACGGAAAAAGAATTTGCCGAAGCCCTGAGACGTGCTGAAGATGATGATATCAAAGATGAAATTGAAAAAAGTTATACTGATCTGATGGAAGCAATAGATAATGCTAAAGACAAGAAAATCATAGCCAAGAAAGCGGAAATTAAATCTTTGCTTTCAGACGAGATTTTGAAGCGCTATTTCTACAAAGAAGGGCTGTATGATTATCAGGTGGTGAACAATCCTGAGATTTTAGCGGGTGTTGATGTTCTAGTAAATGAAGGCAAATACAATAAGATTTTGAAGAAGTAAATGTTAGCTGTCTTCTCGAGTGGCTTTTCGGCTATGTATAGCTGAAAAATTGTATCGAGAGATGGCGTTCATCGTTCTCGATATACATTTTTAAAAAAGCCAAAGCGATTTTAAAAATTCGCTCGAACTGACAACTGATAGACCACAATGGAAGATTTCCTTTTATTTTTCGAAACCATGCCCACATGGATGAAAGCGCTTTGGGTGTTTTTCACCCTGGCTATTTTCTGGGTCTTGGAAGGATATTATAGCCTGGTCGTGTTAAAATATAACAAGTGGAAGCACGCCAAGGTGAATCTTATCCTGCTGCTTTTCGTCATGATTATTAATGCCGTTTTTGGAATTGCAACGGTTGGTGTTTTTAATTGGCTATCGGAAACGCAATTTGGAATCTTGCATTTTATTGAAGCTCCTGTTTGGGTTGAATTGCTCCTTTCTATTGCCGTTTTAGATCTAATAGCGCAGTATTTCGTTCATTTTTGTCTCCATAAAATACCCGCGTTCTGGCGACTGCATATCGTGCATCATAGTGACAAACACGTAGATGCTACAACGGGAACACGGCATCATCCTTTCGACTTCATCATTCGTGAATCATTTGCCCTGATCGCTGTGGTTATTATGGGAATGCCCATAGCGTTCTATTTTTTCTATCGCATACTCAGTGTCGCATTTACCTATTTCACACACGCAAATATCGCAATGCCCTTGTGGCTGGATAAGGGCTTGAGTTATCTCATTGTGACCCCAAACATGCATAAATTTCACCACCACTTTGAACTCCCCTGGACCGACAGCAATTATGGAAATATGCTTTCGGTCTGGGATCGGTTGTTCGGTACCTTCGTCTACGGAGACACTGCCAAAATTCAATATGGAGTAGACCTTGCAGACCATACCAATGACGAGAGTATAGCCGTTCAGCTTGGAATTCCCTTCAATAATTCGGTACGATCAAAGGGGTCAGAGCAACGTCGTTAACAAAACTTTAATTGCTTCGTGTCTATATTTTCCGTATACTATGGGTTATGGTACAAGTAGACAAACAGGAAAATACAGAGACGCTAGAACAGTCGATAGCGTATTTAGAGAACAAAGGTTTTGAGAATATCAAGGCCGACATGGAAGGGTACGAAACTCCTAAATCGTACACGAAAAAGGGTAGTGACGTCGTGGTTACGCCTGATATCGTAGCAGAACGTGCAGGCATTAAACATTACTTTGAAATTAGCTTAAAAAGTGAAAAGCCAAGTTTGTTAAAGTCGAAATGGCGCTTCTTAGAAGTACTTACACGTATGAAGAATCATCGTTTTAAAATTATCACGAGACGCGGACATTATAAGTTTACCAACGATATGTTGGAAGATTTAAATCTGCAGAAAAACTTGATCAAGTTATAAGCATTGCAATGTGGGGGATACCGTCTTCTAGGTATTCGTCACCCGTTGTTTTGAATCCGTGAGATTCATAAAACGCAATTAAATAGGTCTGGGCCGAAAGTTTAATGTTTTTGGTGCCATACCTTTTTTTTATGGCATCAATTGAAGCTTCCATAATCTCATGACCATAACCATGTTTGCGTTCATTTCTAGCAACCACCACTCGACCAATTGCGGCTTCTTCGAAGTAATAACCCGGTGGAAAACAGCGCGTATAGGCCACAATTTTTTGGTTTTTTCTTCCTATAACATGCAAAGCTTTCCGGTCTTTTCCATCAATGTCTTGATACACACAATCTTGTTCTACCACAAAAATTTCGCTGCGCAATTGCAATATATCGTGCAGCTCATGAATGCTTAATTCATCAAATGTTTTAACGGTAATGTCCATGATATAAAGATAGCGGATTTTGGCCCTAGTCCTGAACAATCACATCTTTCGGATCATCCTTTTTGAATTCTGGCTGAATATTGACATGGTTGATTCCAAAATCGTGGTACAGTTTCTCTTCCACCTTATCTAGAATGGCGTCAAAGGTGGAGAGTGTAATGTCTTCGTGAAAATCGATATGGGCTTCCAGGTGGGTTTCCTTTTCGTTCAATTGCCAAATGTGCATGTGATGCACATTCTTTATCTCAGGTGCTTCTGAAATCGCATCGCGCAATTCTTCCAAACGGATATCATCGGGTGTGAACAACATTAGGATCTTGAAACTACTTTTCAGCAGATCATATCCCATAAAAATAAGATAGATAGCGATCAAGACGGTCAATAGTGCATCTACCCAGAACCATCCGAAATATTGCATCAATAATCCGCCAACGAGCACGGCCACACTGGCCGACATATCGGTTAATAGATGAAGATAGGCCGAACGCATATTCATGTTGTCGTTAGACTCCTTCCGAAGCAATAATACACTAAAGCCATTCGCGACTATACCCAATAATGCAAGCCAAATCACAAGTCCGCTTTCAATTTCTTGCGGATCCATGAATCGGTGCACTGCCTCGTAGATTAAATACACAGCCACTACAAGTAAAGTGGCCGCATTGACAAATGCAGCAATTATTTCGGCACGTTTGTACCCAAAAGTTTTGTTGAAAGAAGCCGCCTTTTTTGAATACCGATTTGCAATATAACTTACGATAAGCGACAATACATCACTAAAATTGTGCAAGGCATCACTGAGCAAGGATAGACTTCCAGAGATAAGACCCCCGATAACCTGCGAAACAGTAATTAAAATATTGAGACCAATAGACAGCAGTAGCTTTCTACCCGTAAGATTACCATGGTCATGCGTATGTGAGTGTGAGTGCGACACGGTTATAAAGTTAGCGCCAATAATTCGATAGGCACGGTAAAGGTTTGTTAATTATACACACCCTATTTTTTGAATACGATTTAAATGTCGTCCACCTTCAAACTCAGTGTCTAAAAACGTTTCTACCATTCCAACCGCTTGCTGTAATGATGTAAAACGAGCGGGGATACAAATAATATTGGCATCATTATGTTGGCGGGTAAGTGAAGTGATTTCTTTGGTCCAACAAATTCCGGCCCGTACGTTGGGATATTTATTTGCGGTCATGGCCACGCCGTTGGCACTTCCACAGATTAAAATTCCATAATCTGCTTCTCCATCGTTCACCGCTTTTGCCACGGGATTCGCAAAATCTGGATAATCTACACTATCTAAAGAATCTGTTCCGTAGTTGGTAACCTCCAAGCCTCGTTCTTCTAATAGTTTTACAATGGCAAATTTATAATCTGGACCAGCATGGTCGTTTCCTATAGCGATTTTCATAGTGTATTATTTTTGCAAAGATAGAAGTAAAAACGATAATTGTTGGATATTGAACTATTGCTTTATTTTGATTTGAATTACGGTATGGATTAAAAATCAAATCATTACCATTTCTTAACCCTAGCTTGATATTTTAGTTAACAACCTTGTTGATATTTGTGTACCGAATTTGCAGAAATAAATTTGGATATATCGAGAGAGAAATCCATATGAACTTTCTTTTGTAAAATCCTAAATTTAAGTCGGTCATTTTTGAGTCAGTTATCAGCACCTAACATTTAGTTCCGAACACCAATTTCAGAAAAATTTATTAAAAAACAGTTGTCAACAGCACTTGTGAACAGCTGTTCAAAGAATCATATAATTGCTTCATTTTAAACGCCTCTATATTCTTAAAAGAATGTTAATAAAGCGCTCAGAAAAAATCAAAACTCAAAATAAAAATAAACTTCGCTAAAGTTATACCCCTTATCAACACCCTATCATCATCATCATTTTATTTTTAAAAATTTAGAAAAAAAGAAAAGATGTATATATAGATGTTGACAACTATAATTAAGTGAACTTTTTGATTGTTTCTAACGATTGAAAATTGAAATCAAACGATGCGCAAGGAAGAAGGGTTGTTTAGATCTTCCACGATTTTTCTTGCTTCGTGAATATCGTCTTTATGAACCAGCAATCTAATTCCGCCTATGGCATTGCTGTGGAATGGGAGTACACTGATCATGGTTTCGTTTTGAAACACAAATTGAATCTCTGCCTGTTGCAACAAATGCTGCAATACAGTGTATTCACTTGGGTAGGTGAAAATAGCAATAACCTGATAGTCTTTCATAGTGGTAACCTACTAGTATGTAACAAGGTACTAAATCTTTCACAATGCAAACCGCATCTTGGCTTATTAATAGTACTTTTACCGAACTAAGAGAAAACCATGCCGAAACGTAAAAAACGAAGAAGAAGTAACACAAAGATTGAAGGATTGACCAACAGTATCTTAGCGATACTCCGAAAAGACCATTCTAAACCCTTCAATTACAAACAAATTGCTGCCAAATTGGGTGTTGATGATCCCAGTAGTCGCAATCAAATCATAAAAAAACTCAAATCACTGCAAGCCAAAGGAGAAATCCAAGAATTGGAGCGGGGTAAATACATCCTAACCCCTTCAAAAAATTACCATACCGGTACCATGGATATTAACGGTCGCGGTCGCGGATTTGTAATCGTAGACGGATTGGAAGATGATATCCAAGTGTCAAACAAAAATTTGAATAAATCGCTGAATGGCGATACCGTTGAAGTGTACGTTTTTAAACGCAAACGCGGTGGTAAAATGGAGGGTGAAGTCACCAAAATTATTGAGCGCAAACGCACCGAATTTGTGGGTACCATTCAAATTTCAGACAAATTTGCCTTCGTTGAATGCCAAGGATATAACATGTATACCGATATTTTTGTGCCGAAGAGTAAAATTGGAAAGGCCGAAAATGGCGATAAAGTTCTGGTGAAAATGGAAGGATGGGAAGCCCATTCTGAATCGCCTTTGGGAAGTGTCATAAAAGTGTTGGGTAAGCCTGGTGAACACAATACTGAAATTCATTCGATTTTAGCACAGTACGGACTTCCATACGAATTTCCTCACGAGGTGGAACAATATGCACATGATCTAGATACGCGACTTCATGCCGACGAAATCAAAAAACGTCGCGACATGCGAAAAACATTGACGTTTACCATTGATCCGAAAGATGCAAAGGATTTTGATGATGCCTTGAGTTTCGAAAAATTGGAAAATGGGAATTATGAGATAGGTATCCATATCGCAGATGTAAGCTATTATGTAAAACCAGGAACATTATTAGATGACGAAGCCTATGAACGCGCTACGTCAGTGTATCTCGTAGATAGAGTTGTTCCGATGTTACCGGAAATTTTATCGAACAATGCCTGTTCACTACGTCCGAATGAAGAGAAATATACTTTTTCTGCCGTGTTTGAAATGAACAAAAAAGCGGAGGTGGTGAAACAGTGGTTCGGAAGAACGGTAACCTATTCTGATGCGCGGTTTGCTTATGAAGAAGCCCAACAAATCATTGAAAATAACGATAGTGCTGAGGCACTTGAAAATCGAACAATACCGGCAAACATCAGTCTTAGCGGAAAAGCTTATGATGTAGAGAAGCCTATTGCCGAGGCGATCTTGGAAATGGACCGATTGGCGAAAATTCTTCGGAAAAAACGAATGCGCGCAGGTGCGATTTCTTTTGATAAGGTGGAAGTGAAGTTTATCTTGAGCAAAGACAACGAGCCCGAAGGCGTATACTTCAAAGAAACCAAAGATGCCAACAAGCTTATTGAAGAATTCATGTTATTAGCGAACCGAAGTGTGGCCGAATTCATAGGAAAACAAAATCCGAAGAAAACGTTTGTATACCGTGTTCACGACGAACCGGATGACGAGAAGATTGCTGCGCTAGAAAAAATAATCAAACAATTCGGGTATAAAATGGATACCCGCGACCGTAAATCGACCGCAGCTTCCATGAACAAGCTTTTGAGTGACGTACAGGGCAAGAAAGAGCAGAACATGATTGATACCATTGCGATTCGAACCATGAGCAAAGCGCAATATACCACGCACAATATTGGGCACTACGGATTGGCGTTCGACTACTACACCCATTTTACCTCGCCTATCAGACGTTATCCCGACGTGATGGTACATCGGTTATTACAGCGCTATTTAGACAAAAAAGACAGCGCAAAAGAAGATGTGTATGAAGATCGTTGCGGACATAGCACCGAAATGGAAATTCTAGCTACGAATGCTGAACGCGATAGTATCAAGTACATGCAAGTGAAATACATGCAGGACCATAAGGATGAGGAGTTTTTGGGTGTGATTTCTGGCGTCACCGAGTGGGGTATCTATGTGGAAATCATCGAGAATAAATGTGAAGGAATGGTTCGTTTACAAGATTTGGATGATGACCATTACGAATATGATAAGGAGAATTTTGCGGTTGTAGGCCAGCGTACCAACAATGCCTATGTATTGGGTGATGAAGTAGTCGTAAAAGTCAAAAACGCAGATTTGGTGAAAAAGCATCTCGACTTTTTGATGTTGGGGCATCATAATGCGTAAATTCCTTCTACCTTTTTAGCTGCATGACGATGAGATCTCTCTGATAGATATCATAAGTTCCAGAATTTATTCCAACACCTGTAGCAAAAAACGAAAGTCTATAGTAATAGGTTACCCCGCCCATCAAATTATCGTCCAAATAAGATATGTGTCCGCCACCGTTAAAACCTATGGAAGCACTAGACGCACCATTTGGAGTTTCGATATAGCAAGATCCTCCTGTGTACGTGAGATTAACTACCGTAGAAAATGATGGATCTGTAGAACGTTGTAAAATAATAAAATAAGTACCAAAAGAACTAACACTGCCGTTCAGATTACCTCCAAAGACTCGCGCGAAACCTGTAATAAATACTGAAGAATTTGCGACTCCATTTCCATCTGTAATGGTGATGGAATTTGTTGTACCTGTAAGTGGGGTAATAATACCATTGCTAAAAGGCACTTGTTGAATGGTGCCGCTATGGGTACCGAGAATCTGTTGGTTAATAAAGTCACCTTGTATCCTAAAATCACCCTGAATATCTAAGGTATGTTCGGGATTTGTGATTCCTATGCCTACGTCTCCGGCCGATTCAATTCTCATTTCTTCCACATTGTTCGTTCGAAAAACCAAATCGCGTGAATCTGTAGTACCTATAAAATTGATGGTGGGATTCGTTCCTGAGTTTCCAGTCAGCTTCCAATCATCAATTGTAGTAGCCGTAATTAACTTAGACCACTGACTTCCATTCCAATAATAATAGCCACTCCCACTTCCACCTATGACACTGCTATTTGTATTGTAAATGAGGAGTCCTTCAACAGGAGTATTAATAGGGCTGGTGTTATCAGTGACATTGCTTAATGATACCCGAGGTGCTATAAAACCTTTGTTTGTTGCATTAACATCTAAAGCTGAACTCGTTTCGGGTGTTGTTGTCCCGATTCCAACTTGGGAGTTTGCTCCAATTGTTAATAAAAAGGTAGTAAGGAAAAGTAAAAATAATGGCGGTTTCATGGGGTTTAAATTAATGCTTCATACGGTCAACTAACTTAGTATCAAGTATGAACCTAAAGATAAGTATTATCTTATAAAGAAAAAAAGGATCGGATTTTCATCCAAATAGCAATTTCTCTTTGTACAGCTATAAACTATTTAGTTCTTTGTATTTTTACATTTATGTTCGACGGAATAGGATATGCTGCCTTTTATGGTTTCCTGCTTGCTTTTGCGGTAGGACCAGTGTTTTTCACGCTCATTGAAACCAGTATCACCAAAGGTTTCAAAGCAGGTGTTTTCTTTGATCTAGGCGCCATTTTCGCTGACATTCTCTTCATAGTCATTGCCTATTTCAGTACAAGCAAAATATTGGAACGAGTAAAAGACGATCCAGGACTATTGATTTTTGGTGGGGTGGTCCTTATTGCTTATGGCGTAATATCCTATATAAGAACTTCCAGAAACTTGATCAAAATTGTACGGGAACATTATGCGGTAAAAATCAAGAAAAATCTTGGGGGATTGTTTTTAAAGGGATTTCTACTGAATTTCGTAAACTTTGGTGTACTTGCAGGCTGGATAGCTACCATCATTATGGCGAACGCCCTGACCTCCTCAGAAAGAGGCGTCGTTCTCTTTTTAAGTACCGTTCTTATTGTATTTTTTGCTACCGATCTCTTGAAAATCGCCCTGGCCAAAAAATTAAAGACCAAAATGACACCCCGGTTTATTTTTAAAGCAAAAAAATGGGTGAGTATACTTATTGCGGTATTTGGAGTTGTACTCTTGGTTGAGGGTATTTTTCCTGACCAAGTACAACGCGGTCTAGAACAGATTCCTACCAACAAAGTGCCTACAGAAAAGCCCGTGCCTCCTGTGGACGTAGAGGTACAGAACTAAAAGGAATACCAATCGTTCCCGCTTATTTCAACTTCAACCGAAGGCTTTCAAAGGTAGCAGAATTGATAATGAGCAGACCATCCAATGTTTCTCCTGGTTTAATGGTTTTGCCCAATACGTTATTGCTTTCCAAATCGGCTTTGAACTTTTTGTTTGCTGATCCCGCAACGATCATGTTTCCACCAGTAATGGCCGGTCCTAAAATCAAACCAATGGGAAAGATATTCTTGGCTTCTTGGAAACCATTTTTGTTTTCGATGGTTTGTAGGTTTAAAGGAGTAAGAAGAAGATAAAAGAGATATGTTGCCGGTTTTTGTTTTAAGGTTGAAAAGGCCATTTCTGAGTCTAATAAGCTGTATTCAAAACCACTGCCATTTTGAACATTCAGATTTCTACCTACCGTATAGAAGGTGTCAGAATGATTTTCAATTTTAACAGCAAGCACTTTGATTTCCTTTTTTCTTTCCTTCTTTGCATATTTTTTCGTTAGTATGTTGTACTTGTAGTTTAAAGTAACACCAGCTGTTGAATCGTTTGATACATAAGAACGGGTAGATACGTCACTTACTGTATAACCAGAGGCACAACTTTGTAAGGAAAGAATGAACATAAGTAAAGCGATGGGGTAAAAATGTCTCATAAAATAAGAGGATGAAATTTAGGGGTGTAACAAAAAAAATACCCAACCAAAGTGATTGGGTATTATGAGGCATCAAGCGGATTCGAACCGCTGTAGAAGGTTTTGCAGACCTCTGCCTAGCCACTCGGCCATGATGCCAGTACTGAAGGGCAAATATAGAAATTTAATATTTTAATATACAACTTTAATACAGTCTATTCGTCCGAAGCTCTAGTGCCTGTCATGGTTACTTCAACTTCAGCAACATCACCACCAATGGGCGGATTTAATTTTGAAATGGAAACTTCAGCATAATGAACCAATGCAATCTCAGAAAAAATAGCATCAATAATACGCTGACCTACT
Source organism: Marinirhabdus sp. (assembly GCA_033720575.1). Lineage (GTDB taxonomy): Bacteria > Bacteroidota > Bacteroidia > Flavobacteriales > Flavobacteriaceae > Marinirhabdus. The sequence continues at coordinate 10,426 of JAWWCH010000003.1, read as the reverse complement.
TGTTCTAGCAGTTTACTTCGTTTGCTCATTTCCGTTTTTACAATGTGCTGCAAGTGCACGTAATCTACGGTGTCTTTGAGTTGGTCTGAAGCGGCCGCTACACTTAGATCGGCCTTTACCATGACGTTGACCAGGTAATCACTACCAATTTTTTCTTCTTCAATCAAACAACCATGATTGGTGAAAATGCGAATGTTTTTGAGTCTGATAGTGCTCATGCTAAAATTTTTGTAAAGATAGGAGAAATCGTACCTATTAGCGGCTTGAAGCGTTGATTTTCGTTAACTTTGCACTTATTTTCAAGATTATGGCAGAAGAAACAGCACCGCTTAATTTTATAGAACATATTATAGAAGATGACCTAAAGGAAGGCTACGCAAAAAGCGACCTTCGTTTTCGTTTTCCTCCTGAGCCGAATGGTTATTTACATATTGGCCATGCCTCTGCCATCTGCCTGAATTTTGGGTTGGGATTGCGTTACGGTGCGCCAGTGAACCTTCGGTTTGATGATACCAATCCCGCCAAAGAAGAACAACAATTTGTTGATGCTATAAAGCGAGATATAGAATGGTTAGGATTTACATGGGATCAAGAATGCTTTGCGTCCGATTATTTTCAGCAGCTTTATGACTGGGCGGTTGAGTTGATCAAAAACGACAAGGCCTACGTAGATTCACAATCATCTATTGCCATTGCCGAACAGAAAGGAACTCCGAATGAGCCCGGTGTTGAAAGTCCGTTCAGAAATCGACCCATAGCTGAGAGCTTATCCTTATTTGAGCAAATGAAAAACGGAGCAGTAGGCGAAGGGGAACACGTTTTGAGAGCTAAAATTGATATGACGTCGGGCAATTTGCTCATGCGTGACCCAGTAATGTATCGCGTATTGCACAAGGCCCATCACAGAACGGGAACCGATTGGAAAATCTTCCCCATGTACGATTGGACACATGGTGAAAGTGATTATTTGGAACAGGTTTCGCACAGCTTCTGTACTCTGGAATTTCTGCCGCACAGAGAGTTGTATGATTGGTTTTTGGACCAAGTGTATGATCCGTCTAAGATGCGGCCGAAACAGCGGGAATTTGCACGAAGAAATTTGAGCCATACTGTGGTAAGTAAGCGGAAATTAGCGAAGTTGGTAGAGGATGGTGTAGTAACCGGATGGGACGATCCGCGAATGCCCACCATTTCTGGCTTGAGACGAAGAGGATATACGCCAGATTCCATTCGAAATTTTGCTGATAGCGTAGGGGTTGGGAAAAGAGAAAATCTTATCGATGTGTCCCATCTTGAATTCAATGTACGTGAAGACTTGAACAAAAAGGCCGATAGGGTCATGGCTGTTCTAGATCCCCTGAAAGTGGTGATAACCAATTATCCTGAAGGAAAAGAAGAATGGTTAGAGGCTGAAAACAACCCGGGGGATGATAGTGCTGGAAATAGAGAGGTTCCTTTTTCAAAAGAAATCTATATTGAAAAAGATGATTTTAAGGAAGAGGCAAATCGAAAGTTTTTCAGACTTAAACTAGACGGAGAAGTACGTCTAAAAAACGCCTATATCATTAAAGCAGAAAAGGCGATAAAAGATGAAAATGGTGAAGTGGTAGAAGTACATTGTACCTATGATACCGACAGTAAAAGTGGCAGTGGTACCGAAGCTTCGTTACGAAAAGTAAAGGGGACCCTGCATTGGGTTTCTGTTTCGCACGCCTTACCAATAGAGGTTCGGTTGTACGATCGCTTGTTTACCGACCCCGCACCGGATGCACATAAAGATAAAGACTTTATGGAGTTTGTGAATCCAGATTCATTGCAGACCATTACAGGGTATGCAGAACCTTCCCTTAAATCACTCAAAACTGAAGATACGGTGCAGTTTCAAAGGTTGGGATATTTTACGGTAGATAGAGATTCTACGTCCTCTAACAAGGTATTCAACAGAACGGTGGCACTTCGCGATTCTTGGGCCAAAATTGATTCGTAGCTTGGAATATTAAGAAACTAAAGGGTTATTTCTGAAAACTTTAAGGGTTTTTGGGAGCAAATAGCTCATTTTAAGAAACCTTTATCATTTGAAAATTAGGTATTAACCGGTTGTTAACAGCAATGCCCTATCGCATGGCGTATCTTTGTTATGAACGATTATTAACTAAAACAACGATTCACATGGCATCAAACACAGGACAAACGATACTGGCATTATTAACCGGAGCAGCAATAGGCGCTGGCATCGGAATTCTTTATGCGCCAGACAAGGGCTCCAAAACACGAAACAAGTTGGACAAAGAGCGCAAAAAGGCCCAAAAACGCTTGAACAAAAAAATTAACGATACTACTTCTAATTTAAGTGAAAAGGCCCAACAAGCGCGTACTAGTTTCGAACAAAAACTAGAAGACACCCTGTCTTCTGCAAGTTACAAGGCTGATGATATTTTATTGGCTATGGAAGATAAATTAGAAGCATTGCGCAAGCAGAACGCAAAGCTTCAAAAAGAGCCTACAACTACAACCGCGAAGAAAACAACAGCATAATATGCCCTTTAGCGCACTTTCTGACCAGTTAGGAGAAACAGGTAATAAGATCCAAGACTATTTAAAAAGCACGGCGGAGTATTATAAACTTCGCCTTTTTAAATCGTCTATGAAGTTTGCCACCTCCCTCATCAACATGTTGGTGCTAGGGAGCATCTTGCTTTTATTTTTGGCATTCGTTTCCGTAGGTGTGGCAATGTGGCTTGGAACTATTATGGGCGGCCTTCGATTTGGATTTTTCATCGTTGGGGGTATATACCTCATCGTATTTGTATTGATGTATATCTTCGGCAGAGATCATATTACAAGGCTATTGTTGACAAAATTTTCAGAACTCATCATTGAAGATGAAGAGGCCTTGGCGTCGAAGTCTGAAACCGAATTTCTGTATAATGAAGAAAACGTATCTCCTGAGCAAATAGATTACGAAAAACCTGAAACCAATGGCTAAAAAATACACCTCATTCGAAGAAATTGATAGAGACCTGAAACGAGCATACCTTCAGTCTGAAATTGATAAAGAAGAGCTTATTTTAAGTGTACACAATGCCAAAGAAAGCATCACACCAGGAAAAATTGCTACCGCTATATTAGGAGGAGTTGCTACAAGTGCGGTTCTTATAAGACTGCTAACGCCAATCTTGTCTTTCGGTATCGGTAAGTTTCTAAACAAGTATCGTGACTAAAACAGTACTATTAAAAAGCCCGAAGTTCCAATGCTTCGGGCTTTTTTTGTTTTAGAACTGCACATCTTCATCGTCTGAAGATGGGGGAGGGGTCCTTTTTTTCTTGTTAGAAATTCCCTTTGCAGCGTTGGTCTTTTTCATTTGTTCGCCAATCTGATTACTCGCTACGAAACTAGCAATCATATCGTTCAACATATTGCTTCCCGCCTGAGGCGAATTAGGAAGCAGAATCAAGTTGGTGTTGGTCTCTTCGCCAATAGATTGAAGCGTGTCATAGTGTTGGGTAACCACAATAAGTGCTGATGCTTCTTGCGAATTAATTCCCACATTGTTTAAAACATCTACACTTTCTTCCAATCCGCGTGCTATCTCGCGACGCTGGTCGGCAATACCTTGACCTTGTAATCGCTTGCTTTCTGCCTCTGCTCTCGCTTTCGCTACAATTTTAATACGTTCGGCTTCAGCCTCGTACTCTGCTGCCACTTTTTCACGTTCTGCGGCATTAATTCGGTTCATGGCGGCCTTCACTTGCACGTCTGGATCGATATCAGTTACCAACGTTTTGATGATATCATACCCATAATCGCTCATGGCTTCATTCAATTCTGCTTTTACGGCAATGGCAATGTCATCCTTACGTTCAAAAACATCATCCAATTTCATCTTCGGAACTTCAGCACGTACCACATCAAAAACATAGGAGGTAATTTGATCATGCGGATTTTCGAGCTTGTAGAACGCATCGTAAACTTTATCACGAATGACCTGAAATTGAACCGAAATCTTTAGTCGGACAAACACATCATCTTTTGTTTTGGTTTCCACCAATACATCCAATTGCTGAATTTTCAAATTGATTCTTCCGGCAATACGTTGCACGATGGGAATTTTAAATTGTAATCCTGAATTTCGAATGCTGCTGAAACGCCCAAAATTTTCAATAATCGCCGCTGTTTGTTGTCTTACCATGAATAATGAGGATAGCAACAAAAAGAAAAGAAGAATGCCAATAGGGATGAGAAGAATTGCGAATGGGCTCATAGGGTTGAAATATTAGAAGATTTAATCCGTTTAAGATACGAAAATTACGCTATTTTTGGCGCAAACTCCGATTTAATGATTTGTCTTAGAAACCTCCTTTTCGTTACGCTTTTCTTTACCCTATTCCTACCGAGTCACGCCCAACGCAATTACGACGACTTTAACCTAATGGGAATTCAAGGTGGCGTTTCTTTATTTGATATCAACACCTCAAATTTTGTGACGGAGCGACAGACAGGATTTGCCGGAGGCTTTACCCTAAGAGGGGAATTCCGTAATCAATTTGATTTGATTTACGGACTCACATTCATGAGTAATAAAGTAGGAATATTTGGTGCACAAACATCTGCTGAAGGAGTTAAGCGACAATTTATATCGTACAATATCCCCGGAGTGCAATTGAACTTTCTGGGAAGCATGAACATCATACGGCATCATTTTAGTCTTGAATTTGGCCCCATTTTGAACGTAAACGGAAAAATGAAAGTGGAAAGTGCCCAATTGGAAGAGTACATCCTTGAGGGATATACGACCTTAAGGGCTAAAGACATCGAAGATATCAGTCCTATTAACTTTCGCGTGATGGGCGGTGTCACCGCTGGTATTCGAAATTTTCGATTCTCTGCCCAGTACCAATATGGAGTAACCAATATGCTCGGAAAACTGAATGATAAAAACTTAGAGGGTGGTGAGTTCAAAGGCAACAGTTCAACCATCGTGCTATTGGCGATTGTCTATTTTTAAATCGAACCTATTGCTTTTTCAATTCGATAAACGGTTTCTTCCTTTCCCAAAATAGAAATTATATCAAACACATCAGGGCCTTTCATTTCGCCTACTAGCCCTAAGCGAAGAGGCATCATGACCTTTCCAAACCCAATGTCGTTAGCGGTAATCCATCCTTTTACCTTTTCTGAAAGATTTTCGGAAGTAAAAACGTCAACGTTTTCAATCAAATCGCGCACTTGTGTTAAAATATCGGCTGTGTCTTCTTTAAAGGCTTTTTTGGCAGCCTTTTCATCGTAGATGGTTGGTGCTTCAAAAAAGAAACTGCCTTGCTCCCATAGGTCTGAAACAAAAGTGGCTCGTTCCTTTAAGAGCCCAACGATGACAGGTAGATCCAATGATGTAGTAATGCCTTTGGTTTGCAAGAATGAGTCAAATTGATCGGCAAGTGTAGCATCATCTACTTCTTGTAAATAGTGGTGTTGAAACCATTTTGTTTTCTCGGGATCAAACTTTGCCCCTGATTTATTTACGCGTTCCAATTCAAATGCCTCCACCAATGCTTCCAAACTGAATATTTCTTGCTCAGTTCCAGGATTCCAACCCAAAAAGGCCAGCATATTTACAACCGCTTCTGGTAGGTATCCATCTTCTCTGTACCCCGAAAACACATCGCCCTCGGCAGTTCTCCATTCCAAAGGAAACACTGGAAAGCCCATTTTATCACCGTCACGCTTGCTCAACTTTCCTTTACCCACGGGCTTCATCAGTAATGGTAAATGTGCAAATTGAGGTGCATTCCACCCAAAAGCACGGTACAAGAGCGCGTGCAAAGCCAACGACGGCAACCATTCCTCACCACGAATAACATGGGTTATTTCCATCAAATGATCATCTACAATATTGGCCAAATGGTAGGTGGGCATCCCATCGCTTTTGAACAATACCTTATCATCTAAAATATTGGTGTCTATTTTCATGTCACCTCGTACGATGTCTTGTAGAAAAAGGGTTTCTCCCTTCGGACTTTTAAATCGAATCACATAGGCATCACCTGAATCCAGCCGTGCCTGCGTAGCGTCTTCCGTAAGTAAAAGAGAGTTGTCCATAGCTTCGCGATTGTGCCAGTTATAGATGAAGGTTTCGCCCTTAGCTTCATAATTTTTTCGAGCCGTATCTAGCGCTTCAGCTGAGTCAAAAGCATAATAAGCATGTCCCTTTTCAACGAGCATGTCCGCGTATTTTCGGTACAGGTCTTTGCGCTCACTTTGACGGTACGGACCGTAATTTCCACCAGATAAAGGGCCTTCGTCTACCGGAATGTTTAACCAATTTAACGCCTCTATGATATACGCTTCGGCGCCTTCCACATAGCGGGTTTGGTCGGTATCTTCAATACGGAGCACAAAATCACCGTTGTGCTTTTTGGCAAACAAGTAATTAAACAAGGCGGTGCGAACCCCCCCAATATGTAGGGGACCGGTCGGACTTGGAGCAAAACGTACGCGAACTTTTTGTGACATGTAATCTCTGTTTTTATAGGGGGGCAAAGGTACAGAATCTAAAAGAGCTATTCAATTTATTCATACAGCTGAACTATTTTAGTTCCGGCCTCATCCCTTCAGGAATTCGCTTATTCATAATGCTGAACCACAAAGGAGGAATAAGCGACAGTAACATGGAGGTGGGGTAGCCATAGGGCATTTGTGGACTCCCCTCATGACATTCGAGAATCTGATATTTTTTTGAAGAAATATAATGATGATCACTATGGCGAGTGAGTTCATACAAAATCACTCGCCCCATGACGTGATTGCTGTTCCAGGAATGCATTTCCCGAACGCGTTCATATCGCCCACTTTTTAGTTTTGACCGTCGCAAACCGTAATGTTCAATATAATTTATGGTTTCAAGTAAGATAGCGCTAGTAATGCCTATTCCTATTGCAATCAATGTAGGAACCGCCCCCAAATATAGGTACACAAGAACAAGATAAACTGTTTGCAAAAACGTGTAACACAGCATATCGTTATGAACACTTAGGAACGAACGTGAACTTCGTTTCAATAATTGAAATTGTATCTTCCAGGCGCTCACATATTGCCGAACTATGGAAGTGAACCAAAACGAATACACGGTCTGGTTGTATTTTGCACTCGCAGGATCTTCCTTGGTGGCCGCATGAAGATGATGCCCGTAGTTATGTTCGATATAGAAATGCATATACAAAGCTGGAATGAGGAGTATTTTTGCTAGGGTCTTTTCCCAGCGCGTTTTTCGATGTCCGAGTTCATGCGCTACATTGATACCATTGCTTCCCACAGCAATTCCGACCGAAAAAGTAAGTCCCACAAGCTCCGCTGTGGTATAATTGTATATTGTCAGGCTCCAAAGGAAATAGCCCACGATACCATATACCAATGGAAGGTTGAGGTACAGCAGGAGATCAAACAAGCGGTTATTACATTTTGCTGCCACTTGTTCCTCGGTTAGATTGTCTTCCTGTACGGGCAATAAAAGCTCAAGTATTGGAATAAGAATAAAGGCAAATATCGGTGTAAAAAAGGCCCAACTTCCCCGTAGAGAAAGTCCGAGAATGGCGGCCAAAGGAATGGAATAGGCCGCTAAATATTTTAAGTCGTTCATTGCAGTCGAATTTTGGACTTATTTTTGATAGGTTTGTACTGAAATAAAGTTGTAAATTAGGAGTTTAAGAGGTTTAGCGAACATTTTGTATGAGCACGTATAGCATTATTCAGCAAAAGCTGGAACAATTTATAAAAAAATATTACACCAATGAGTTGATCAAAGGTGCGATTTTATTTTTTGCTATTGGGGTACTGTACTTTCTTATTACGTTGATTGTAGAATATTTCTTATGGCTGAGTCCGCTGGGAAGAACCATTTTATTCTGGGCCTTCGTTTTGGTGGAGCTTGCCTTATTTGTGCGATTTATTGCCATACCATTAGCCAAGTTATTTAATCTCCAACAAGGAATTTCAAAAGAACAAGCCGCCCACATTATTGGTAATCATTTCCCAGAAGTAAATGATAAACTGCTGAATGTAATTCAGCTGAATCATAACTACCGAGAGAGCGAATTGTTAGCAGCGAGCATAGATCAAAAGGCGGGTGAGCTACAGCCCGTACCCTTCAAGAGCGCGGTGAATTTTAAACAGAATTCGAAGTACTTGAAATACGCCGCTATTCCTATTATCATTTTTATTCTCTTTAGCGTACTTGGTGACGAGGGCATGTTCAGCAGTAGTTATGAACGTGTCGTAAATTATGATACCGCTTACGAACCGCCGGCACCGTTTTCATTTTACGTAACCAATGACAATCTTATTGCTGTGGAAAATAAGCCATTTACCTTGCAGGTGCGTACTGAGGGAAAGGCCATTCCAGAAAATGCGAGTATTGTATATGATGATGAAACCTATTATCTGAAACAGACCGCCCCAGGTGTATTCGAATATACGTTTGAGCAACCACAGGGGTCTATAGACTTTAATTTACGCGCCAATAAAGTGAGCAGCAAGGAGTATACATTGGATGTCGTTAAAACACCTTCGCTGTTGGCCTTTGAAATGGTGTTGGACTATCCAGGATACACTGGAAAGCAAGATGAAACCCTTAAAAGTACGGGAAATGCCATTGTTCCTGAAGGAACTCGGGTGCGATGGAACGTGCAAACCAAAAATACCAATGAGGTGGCGTTAAGAACTGTTGATACCAACTTGATTTTTGAGAAAAAGGAACAGAATTTTACGCTAGACAAAGGGGTATATCGTAAAATGGATTATGCCATTACAACGTCTAATTCCCAGCTGAAAGACTACGAAAATCTTTCGTTCACTTTGGGTGTTATTCGAGATGCGTACCCAGAAATAGAGGTCACGTCTAAACAGGACTCAACAACCAGCCAGTTAACCTACTTTTTAGGCCGTGTGAGCGACGACTATGGATTGAGCAAACTACGCCTTGTATACTATCCAATAGGCCAAGAGGAGCAGCGAAAAACAGAGCAGCTTCCGGTGGGAAAAACGACGGTAGATCAGTTTGTATATACCTTTCCGGGCGATTTTCCCCTAGAAGAAGGCACGGCGTATGAATATTATTTTGAAGTATTCGATAACGATGCTATTCACAACTATAAATCGTCTAAATCTGCGACGTTTTCATTTCGTAAAATGACGGGTGATGAAGTAGAAAAGGAACAACTTCAGAATCAGGATGAGTCCATCAAGGGAATGGATAAAACCCTTAAGGACCTAAAAGACCAAGAAAAGACATTGGAAGACCTCTCGAAGATTCAAAAGGAAAAAAAGGAACTGAATTGGAACGATAAAAAGAAACTTGAAAATTTCATCAAGCGGCAAAAGCAGCAAGAAGAAATGATGAAGAAATTCTCTGAGGAACTTAAAGAGAATCTTGAGAATTTTCAGCCTGAGGAAGAAAAGGATCCATTCAAAGAGCAATTGGAAGAGCGCTTGGAAGAAAATAACGAACGCTTGGAAGAAAATGAAAAGCTTCTTGAAGAGTTGGAAAAATTACAGGATAAGATTGAGAAAGAAGAATTGACCGAAAAGCTTGAAAAGCTTTCGAAGCAAAACAAAAACCAAGAAAAAAACCTAGAGCGCCTCCTTGAATTGACGAAACGTTATTATGTTACCAAAAAGGCGGAAAAATTAGCTGAGGAAATATATAAGCTTGGAGAAGAGCAAGAAAAGCTCGCCGATGCACCTAAGGATGAAAATACCAAGGAAAAACAAGAAGAGCTAAACAAAAAATTTGAGGAGTACCAGAAGGAAATGGAAGACCTTCACAAAGACAATAATGAACTTCAAGAACCCATGGATATTCCCCAAGATACTTCCGGAGAACAGGAAGTAAAGGAGGAGCAGCAAAAGGCCACTGATAAGTTGGAGAAGCAGCAACCCCAGAGTGCGAAAGAAAACCAAAAGAATGCCGGAAAAAAAATGAAGGAGATGGGCTCCAAAATGCAAGCCGCCATGCAAGCAGGTGCTGGTCAGACCATGCAAGAAGATGCAGATATGTTGCGGCAAATTCTTGACAACCTGGTTGTATTTTCTTTTGAACAAGAAGCGGTCATGGAATCGTTCAAAATGATCGATTACGGAAACCCAGTTTTCGGGAAAAAGCTAAATGAGCAAAATGATTTGAAGGCGAACTTTCAACATATTGATGACAGCATTTTTGCGTTGTCACTTCGAAACCCAATGATTAGCAATGTGGTCAACGAAAGCTTGACGGAAGTTTCTTATAATATTGAGAAGGCCATGGAGCGCCTTGCCGAAAACCAAATGCGACAAGGTATCAGCAATCAGCAATACACGGTCACTGGGGCAAATGAATTAGCCATTTTGTTGAGTGAAGTGTTGAACAGCATGCAAAATCAGATGCAATCCATGGGT
>JAWWCH010000002.1:0-25493 GCA_033720575.1 Marinirhabdus sp. | reverse complement strand
CCCGATCAAAAGCTTCCGAAAAGGGAATTGATCTGCACCATGTTGTTACAGAGATTGGAAATGAAAAGTTTGATGTAATCACCATGTGGCACGTATTGGAACATATTCCAAATCTTGAAGAAACGATTCAATCTTTACATCAATTATTAAAAGGTAATGGTACCTTGATTATAGCAGTTCCAAACTTCAGAAGTCATGACGCAAAGTATTATGGAAAATTTTGGGCAGCCTATGATGCTCCAAGACACCTGTGGCATTTTTCGAAGACTGCCATGACAAAACTTTTTGCTACATCATTTCATCTCAAAAAAATTAAACCGATGTACTTCGATGCGTTTTACGTGAGTTTGCTTTCAGAAAAATACAAGAATGGAACTTCATTCTCACTCCGGGCATTTTGGGTAGGATTGGTTTCTAATCTCAAAGCGATAAGAACAAAAGAGTACTCTTCACTTATTTATTGCTTCAAAAAGGCAGAATAACGGCAATACAGACGATTTAAGCGTTTTTTACCTTCACCATAGGCCATGGAAGCTATAAAGTTCGAAATCTGGCTCAGATGAGCGCTATATGCCGCCAAAATTATAGATTGAGACTATAGAATATATTTTAACAATAGGTATTTGTTATGTTATGGCTTTCTGTGGATCAGTCGCGTGAGCTGGATACTCATGTCCGTAAAAATAATCTTTGCATTTCCATTTCGTTCAATATGGTACATGGCATCTTCCAAAGCTTGAGTAATCTCAAAAATATTATTCTGATGTACAAAGGGAGCAAATTTTTCCAACGCAAAATTACCGTCCATACTTTGGAAAACCATCAACGCATCAGCCTTGTAATTTTTTAGTAACGCCTGGCGAAATACGTCGATACAATAATGCAAAAACTTCTTTTGGGTTTCACGACCCTCGCGTGCCAGATCATCACTCCAATCCAATAGCGAATGAATGGCTTTTTTATTTCCTTTGGCCTTAAATGCGGTGCGAACCCAAGAAACAAACCATTGCTCAAATTGTTGCATGTCGCCTTCGTCTTCCAGCAGCAATAAGGCGCGTTGGAAATCTCCGGAAGCGCGTTGTGCCGTGGTAACGGCTACGCTTTCTGAAATCCCCCTTTTTTGTACCAAAGCGTTGGCGATATCGTGTTCAGATAACTTCGGAAACTGTAATTCTTGGCACCTCGAGCGAATGGTCCCTAAAATTTGTTCCTGATCTTCTGTGATCAAGATCAGAACCGTTTTAGAAGGGGGTTCTTCGACCAATTTCAAAATCTTGTTGGCGCATTCTGTGTTCATTCGATCTGCCATCCAAATGATTGCCACCTTGTACCCTCCATCATGAGATTTCAAAGACAAATTTTTGAGCAGATCAGCAGCTTCATCCACCTTAATCATGCCCTGTTTATTCTCTATGCCCAATTGTTGTAACCATTGGAACAGCGAACCGTACGGTTGTTCATCAACAAATTTTCGCCATTCGTCAAGAAAGAGAGAGGAAACCGCGTGTTTTTTTACGCTATCATTTGTGTTCACAGGAAGCACAAAGTGCAAATCAGGATGCGCTACCTTTTTTACGCGATCTAAGCATTTCTTCTTTTCCGTGTCATCAATTTCTTGTCCGTTACATAGAACTTCTGCCGCATAAGCAAGCGCCATGGGCAAAGGGCCCGTACCATTTTGACCCACGAACAATTGCGCGTGCGGAATTCGGCCATGTGCCACCGTGGTCTTTAAGTGGGATTTGATGTGCTTTTGGCCAATGACGTCGTTGAAATCCATACGCAAAACTACACAAATATGCGTGATTGGCAATCGATAGCATTCCATGAAAAAAAAGTATCTTTACCGCCTTAAAACAAGGCTATGAAAACCGTAAAAGACGTCGATTTTAATCGTAAAAAAGCACTGATTCGAGTAGATTTTAATGTTCCACTCAATGATAAACTTGAGGTAACCGATACCACTCGAATTGAAGCAGCGAAACCTACCATCATCCATATTTTGGAAAAGGGAGGGAGTTGTATTTTGATGTCACACTTGGGCCGTCCTAAAAACCGGGAAGATGAGTTTTCATTGCGACACATCGTGTCTGCAGCAACCGAAATATTTGGCGTTAGCGTAAAATTTGTTGAAGATTGTATTGGTCCAGCTGCTGAAGAGGCGGCTTCAGAGCTGCAACCGGGTGAAATTCTGTTGTTGGAAAATGTGCGTTATTACGAAGAAGAAACAAAAGGTGATCGTGCGTTTGCCGAAAAGCTTTCAAAATTGGGCGATTATTACGTGAATGATGCCTTCGGAACCGCCCATAGAGCACATGCTTCAACTACAGTTGTGGCCGACTTTTTTGAAGATAAAAAATGTTTCGGTTTGCTCTTAGCGTCAGAAATAGAAAATGTCAAAAGGGTACTTCAAGATGGTAAGTCGCCCGTTACTGCGATCATTGGAGGGGCTAAAGTTTCCTCTAAAATTACCGTAATAGAAAATATTCTGGACGCCATAGATCATCTGATTATTGGAGGTGGAATGGCCTTTACCTTCATTAAAGCCCAGGGTGGGAACATTGGCGGCTCCTTGGTTGAAGAAGACAAGCAGGAACTGGCACTCGAGATTTTAGAGCGGGCAAAGGAGAAGAATGTACGGGTACACCTTCCCGTAGATGTTGTTGCTGCAGATAGTTTTTCGGAATATGCCAATACCACCATAGAACCTGCAGATCATATTCCAGAGGGCTGGTTAGGACTTGACAGCGGACCCAAAACCAACGAGCAATTTGCACATGTCATTTCAGCCTCAAAAACCATACTTTGGAACGGTCCAGTAGGTGTTTTTGAAATGGAAAAATTTTCTCAAGGAACCATTTCGCTAGGGAAGGCCATCGCAACTGCTACGGCAAATGGGACCTTTTCTTTGGTAGGTGGTGGTGACTCAGTAGCCGCCGTGAAGCAGTTTGGTTTTACAGATCAAGTAAGCTATGTTTCAACAGGTGGTGGCGCTATGTTAGAAATGTTGGAAGGAAAAACCTTGCCTGGTATAGAAGCTATAGAGAGGGATTAGCCCTATCTTTCGAGTCAGAATTTGTTAAAAATTTGCACTTTTCAGTTGTTTGTGTACTTTTAAGGATACTTTATTCCAAATCACGCCGTTGCTCAATATATGAAGAACCTACATCTTAGCGTTTTCGCTTTACTTACCGCCTGTATTGTTTATGCCCAAAACAATGGTGGTATCGACTCTATTCAAAAGAAAAAACTGCAAATCGTAGATTCGATTGCCGTTTCCTCATTTTCTTCTGAATTTCCCAAACAAGTAGTGGCCACAAGGATCAAGGACACTATGGTATTTGCGCTAGAAGACATGAAGCGCGCACGAAGCATTGACAGTATTTGGCTGAAAGAATTGTTTTCCACGGGTCGATTTGAAGAAATGTACGGTAGTGTGATCGAGCAACAGTATGAAGAAGTGCCTTATGAAGAACTTCCTACCGAAGTATTGAAACAACGTCTTGAAGAGCTCAATGCGCGTACACCGTTTAATGTTGAATACAACCCATCGCTGGAAAGTGTGATACGCGGGTACCTGAAAAACCGTCGCAAAACTATGGCCACACTGATGGCGCTGAGCGATTATTATTTTCCATTATTTGAAGAACAGCTAGATAAACACGGGCTTCCGTTGGAAATGAAATACCTTGCCATTGTAGAATCGGCGCTTGATCCGCGTGCAACCTCTAGAGTGGGCGCCCAAGGGCTTTGGCAATTTATGTTTAGCACAGGAAAGATGTTTGGCTTGGAGGTAAGCAGCTATGTTGACGAGCGAAACGATCCCCTCATGGCCACTGAAGCGGCTTGTAAATACCTGAAGAGTTTAGAAAGCAGCTTGGGCGACTGGGATCTGGCATTGGCGGCATACAATTCCGGACCCGGAAATGTGGCAAAAGCACTGAGACGTGCGGGAGGCTACACCAATTATTGGAACATTCGTCATCATCTGCCACGTGAAACAGCAGGGTATCTTCCCGCTTTTTTGGCAACGATGTATATTTTTGAATTTGCTGAAGAACACGGATTTACGAGCGCGGGGCCGAAGTTTCCTTTTATTGCAACAGATACCATTAAGGTGAAAAAAATGATCACCCTGCAACAAGTGGCAGAAGTCACAAATTTAGACATTGATGAAGTACGTTTTCTGAATCCGTCTTATAAGTTGGATATCATTCCAGTGGTGAAAGACGAAAATTACGTATTACGCCTTCCTATTGATGCCGTTGGGAAATTTGTAACCCACGAAGAGGCCATCTACGCGTACGCGGAAAAAGAACGAAACAAGCGCGAAAAACCACTACCACAATTTTTTGACAGCAACGATAAAATTAGGTATCGCGTACGAAGTGGTGATTACTTAGGGAAAATTGCCGATAAATACGGCGTATCTGTTTCAAAAATAAAACGATGGAATGGCCTTCGCAGCAACAATCTGAGAATAGGTCAACGACTCACTATATATCCTCGAAAGAATGGTGGTAGTGTGGCTTCAAGTAGTCCGTCTTCTGACAGCCCACAGACTTATACCGTACGAAATGGAGATTCACTGTGGAGCATTTCCCAGAAATTTCCTGGTGTCACGGTTGACAATATCAAAAAATGGAACGATATTAGTGGTACTAACCTCAAACCAGGAATGAAACTCAAAATCCAAAAAGGGTAAGCATTCCTTTAATGATTTCCTATGAAACCAATCTATATTGCATTGTTGGGGCTATTTGTGCTCATTACGTCCTGTGGTGACGGTTCCAACTCAACTTCAACCTATCGGCCAGACTCGGTAGGGAATATCAATTCACTTCAAATTATAACTCCTGAAGAACTTTGGAACGGAGAAGTGGGAGAAACAATCCGAGAATATTTTGCTGCTCCGGCAGATGGTCTTCCGCAAGATGAACCCTTGTATTCGATGGTGCAAATGAAACCCTCAAGTTTCACTGATTTTGCCCAGCGGTACCGCATCTTCCTGCACGCCACGTTAAGTGATTCCACAAATTTCAGCTTGAAGAAAAATAGTTTTGCCAAACCCCAGACAGGAGCATTTTTAACGGCACCAACCAAAGAAGAGTTGATGGCCCTGATTACCGAAAACCAAGAACAGATCAAAGCCGCCTTTTATGCTTCCGAAATCAAGGAAAAGCAAAAACGCATCAAACTGTCTCTCAAGAAGCTGGATACGTTGCAACAAGATTTTGGGGTGAGTTTACGTGTACCAACGGCCTACCGATTGGCACACGGGGGAGAAGATTTTTATTGGCTTCGGAAATCGTTGGAATCGGGAACTACCAACATTTTTATCTATGAAGTTCCCCTCTCAACCATTAGTAAAGATAGTACCATTTCAGATATCATACGGATGCGGAATACCATTGGTGCCGATCTATTGCCTGTGGAAGACGATGACAGATTTATTACTGAAGCAGCCTATTCTCCCTATTTGTTTGCTTCAGAATTGGATGGAAAACCAACCTACATCACCAAGGGTACTTGGGAAATCACCAATGCCTTTATGGCAGGGCCTTTCGTAAATTACGCCGTTCGCGATGAAGCAAATGATCGCTGGCTCATTTTGGAAGGGTTCACCTACGCACCTTCCGAAGAGAAACGAGACTTTCAATTTGAATTGGAAGCCATTCTAAAGAGCGCAAAAATCGAATAACATTAGTTATAAAAAAAACCCGCTGTAATTTACAGCGGGTTTTTTGTTTTATAAGAAACGGTTATTTGTTTTCTTCGATTTTATCGGGGTTCTCTTCCTTGGATGCGTCTTTGAATTCTTTGATTCCACTTCCCAAACCACGCATTAATTCAGGGATCTTTCTACCGCCGAATAACAACAGTACAACTAGAACAATAAGTGCAATTTGCCATGGGCCAATCGCTAAGGGAATAAATAGTGCTTCCATAGAAATAAATTTAATACTGCAAAGGTAACAAGTTTTTGCTAGAATCAACGTTTTGAACAAAAGATACGCACCAAACCGGGTGCAATTATTTTATATTTGTAGTACCAATGGCCAAGAAAGAGAAACGTTCCAGAAACATCAAGAAAAAGCTACTGCACAAGTATCGATTGGTCGTGCTCAATGAAGACACCTTTGAGGAACGGTTTTCATTCAAGCTGAACCGATTGAATGTTTTTGTGTTCAGTACCATATTCGTGTTCCTACTTATCGGTATTACAACTGTCATTATTGCCTTCACACCACTTCGAGAATACATCCCTGGCTATTCATCTACAAGGTTGAAGCGACAAGCCACCGTATTGGCATACAAAACAGACTCGCTACAGCAAGAACTCACCATAAACCAGCAATACCTTGCTTCGATACGAAAAGTGCTCACAGGAGACGTTAAAACGGTCGACTTCAATAAAGATTCCATCATTGAAGCGGCTAAAATGGAGGCGTCCGCAAACATCAATTTTACACCGTCAAAACAAGATTCACTGCTTCGCGAAAAAGTGGCTCAAGAAGATAAATATAATCCGCTTGTTGCCAATGAATCGCTGAATGTGGTTTTCTTTTCTCCCGTAAAAGGGACCATCTCACAAGGATATGATGTGAAGGCCAAGCATTACGCGGTTGATGTGGTCACGGTAAAAGATGCCGCGGTGAAATCGGTGGCTGATGGCACGGTTATTTTTGCGGGCTGGACACCCGATACAGGCTACGTACTCATCATAGAGCACGCCAATAATATTTTATCAGCATACAAGCACAACGCTTCTTTGAACAAGGAACAGGGAGATTTGGTCATCGCAGGGGAGGTTATTGCCACCGTTGGCAATACGGGAGAATTAAGTACAGGGCCCCACCTGCATTTCGAATTGTGGAGTGATGGCCACCCCATAGACCCCACCAATTTTATAGATTTTGAATAGACCGTCATGTCATTAAAGTCAGTTGCCGCCAAAATATTCGCCAAAATTGTGGTGTCCCGTATGAAGCGCTGGACGCAACATCCGGTGGCTGCACAGAAAAAGGTATTTGAGAAACTTATTGCTAGTGCTGCTACCACTGCCTTTGGAAGTGACCATGACTTCGAAAACATTTCATCCCATGCCGATTTTGCTGCACGGGTTCCCATACGGGATTACGAAGAATTGAAACCGTATGTTGATCGTGTGGTAGCGGGCGAGAGTGACGTACTATGGCCGGGAAAGCCTTTATATTTTGCCAAAACATCTGGAACCACTTCTGGGGCCAAGTATATTCCGTTGACCAAAGCGTCAATGCCTTCCCATATCAAAGCGGCAAGAAATGCGATGCTTTGTTACATTGAAGAAACGGGGAAGGCAGATTTCGTGGATGGAAAAATGATCTTTCTGCAGGGCAGTCCGGAGATGACCGAAAAGAATGGTATTCAATTGGGGCGATTGTCGGGTATCGTAGCCCATTATGTGCCAAATTATTTATTGAAAAATAGATTGCCGAGCTGGGAAACCAATTGCATAGAAGATTGGGAAACCAAGGTAGATGCCATCGTGGAAGAAACCAAAGGGGAAAACATGTCGGTCATTAGCGGCATTCCATCGTGGGTTCAAATGTATTTTGAACGTCTAAAAGCCGTAACCGGAAAACCGGTAGGTGAGCTGTTTAAAAATTTTGAATTGTTCATCTATGGCGGTGTAAACTATGAACCTTATCGCGCTAAATTTGAAGCGTTGATCGGCAGAAAAGTACCGAGTATTGAACTGTTTCCGGCCTCTGAAGGATTCTTTGCGTTTCAGGACACCCAAACAGAGCCCGGGATGTTATTGCAATTGAATTCTGGAATGTTTTTCGAATTTATACCTGCAGAATCGTTTTTCGATAAGCATCCGAAACGATTTACCATTGGAGAAGTAGCGTTGGGGGTGAATTATGTGCTGATTGTATCTAGCAACGCTGGCTTATGGGCCTATAACGTAGGTGATACCGTTCAGTTTACGTCTCTTGACCCGTACCGCGTCATCGTTTCAGGACGCATCAAACACTTCATTTCTGCCTTTGGCGAACACGTGATTGGAAAGGAAGTGGAGCAGGCCATGCAGGCGGCCTTGGGTGCTTTCGATTTTACGATTACTGAATTCACGGTTGCACCTCAAACCAAAGTAGCAGAAGGAGAACTGCCCTATCACGAATGGTTGATAGAATTCGAAGAAGCGCCGGAAAATCTATCGGAAGTGGCACTGGCTATTGATGATGCCATGCAAGAACAAAACAGTTATTATTATGATCTTATAGTTGGTAAAGTGCTTCAACCCTTAAAGATACAAGCGCTTCCCAAAGATAGTTTTCAGAAATATATGAAATCGAAAGGGAAACTGGGGGGTCAGAATAAGGTACCCCGCCTTTCGAATGATCGAAATATAGCGGATGCCCTGCTAAAACAATAGATAAAGGGTGTTTCGAAGGTTTATCCCATAGCCATTCGGGAGCATGGCAGAAGTTCCCAAAACCGTATCTTTGCAATTAAAATGTCTTTAATTAAAACCCATACCCGAACAAGAGCCCAAGAAAGTACAGGCGCCATTGAGCGCTTATATATTACTATGCGCCATTTGTTCAATCGCGGTTTTTACAAGCCCATGGGGGTTTCGGGAGAAACCTTACGGGAAGCACTTTTGATTTTGCGCCCCGAAATCTACGGTTCAATTGCTGAAGAAAAAATTGAACTTCAGGGACTGTTATACGTTATAGATCGTTTACCCAGAGGAATTGAAGAATGCCGATTCATCAACTTGACCAGTGATGAAGGCTATGGAAGTTCGCACTTTAAACCCATTATACCTGCCAAACGCAGACGAAATTGCTACCGCATCGATGATGAGCAGATGAATATTGAGGTAACTCGAGGGCGCTCTGAAATTTATGACATCCTTACCCACCTTACCTTTCTGTATATCGAGTCTCATAAAATTATGAAGCAGGTGTTGTTGAATGAGACTGGAGATGTGATTCGTGATTGGAAGAAATTGGCTGTTGCTGTAGATAAAAAGGACAAGCTTACTCCTGAAGAAATCGAAATTGCCTTAACCCATACGGCTAATTTTCTGGGACGAACTTTTGAAGAAGTCCGTCGCGTACATCCCTTGTTCGCATCTGATGAAAGTCCGAACCGATTTTTTAACATCATCTATTATCTGGGCAAACTGGCCATTGAAGAGGCCACGGGTGAAGATAAGCGACTCATTACTTTTAGTCCGGTGCTTCGCGAGCGCTTAGGGCATCACATCCATGGGGAACGTTGGGCGTATCGCATCAAACATGCATTGGCCGAGCAATCGTTGTTACGACGTCCTATTCATATTATCAGTGCCAATATGCACAGTGTGATGAATAGTTTATTCGCTAAAGTTGCATTGCCTTCCGAAGCAAAAAAACATGCTGGATTACCTTTATTCGAATTGTTGAGCCAAGCCAAGAATTCAAAACTGCGGGATAAGGTGGCTAAAAAGGCATCGCAAAACGGAATGACCCTATTGAATGACCAAAGCGGCACGAATATAGATGTTCAAGTTTTCGATAGCAGCAAGTTTCCTTCGGAAATTTATG
Organism: Marinirhabdus sp.; assembly: GCA_033720575.1. Lineage (GTDB taxonomy): Bacteria > Bacteroidota > Bacteroidia > Flavobacteriales > Flavobacteriaceae > Marinirhabdus. The sequence continues at coordinate 15,912 of JAWWCH010000002.1, read as the reverse complement.
ACAAAGAAGGCCTCGAAGATGATGAGAAACCCGTTATAGTAGTAATGGATTACGCCTTTGGTGAGCAGGCGTATGAAACTATGGACGAGCTATTGAAACCGTATACCGATCCTAAAGGAATAAAACATTTTTTAAATGTGGCTTCGGTCTCTATCATGGGGAAAGCCGGGATATTAGAAGGGGGGAAGGGTGATATTATGATTCCATCAGCCCATGTCTTTGAAGGAACGGCAGATAATTACCCTTTTAAGAACAAATTGAAGAAGTCACATTTTGAAAATGATGATATTAAGGTGTGTACCGGTTCCATGATTACGGTATTGGGTACCTCTCTTCAGAATCGTGATGTGTTGAAATTTTTCAATGAATCTACTTGGAATGTAATCGGGCTTGAAATGGAAGGGGCACATTATCAAAAGGCCATTCAGGCGGCAGCCAAAATACGAGGAAGTATAAGCGCAAAAACACAAGTTCGGTATGCTTATTATGCCTCAGATAACCCATTGGAAACAGGAAGCACTTTGGCGTCTGGAGGATTGGGCACAAGTGGTGTAAAACCCACCTATTTAATCACGGAAAAATTGTTAAACCAGATTTTAGAATAAACTAAAAATATATTTTGAAAAACAACAAAGTCTTATTAACCGGTGGCGCAGGATTTATTGGGTCGAATTATGTGGCGCATGCTGTTGCTTCCACCAATGATGACATTTACATTTTAGACAAGCTGACTTATGCGGGAGATTTGAGAAATTTGGACGGTCTTTTAGACAAAAATAGTGTTGAATTAATTGAAGGAGATATCTGCGATGAGGCTTTTTTGAAATCGCTTTTTGAACAGCATCAATTTAATCGAGTGATCCATTTTGCGGCCGAAAGCCATGTCGATAATTCAATCACAGGACCGGCTGCATTTATCGACACCAACATCGTTGGAACCTTTCATTTATTACAAAATGCGTACAAACTTTGGATGCATGGTCCCCACCAGTTGAAAGACGAATTTGCCGACGCTAGATTTCTACATGTATCTACCGATGAGGTGTATGGAACCCTTGGCAAAACAGGGTTGTTCACAGAGGAAACACCATATGCACCCAATAGTCCGTACAGTGCCTCTAAGGCTTCTTCAGACTTCATTGTACGAAGCTATTTCCATACCTACGGTTTGCCTGTGGTTACTACAAATTGCTCAAACAACTATGGTCCCAATCAGCATAAAGAGAAATTGATACCCACCATAATTCGAAAGGCCATTTCAGGAGAACCCATTCCTATCTACGGCGACGGAAAGAATATAAGAGATTGGTTGTATGTTATGGATCATTGCAAAGGGATTCAGTTGGCGCTTGAAAAAGGGAAACTAGGCGAAACCTATAATATTGGAGGTAGAAATGAGCGTGAGAACTTGTACATTGCACACACCATTTGTGATATACTGGACGAATTGAAACCTTCTAAGGGCTCGTATCGAGAACAAATAACGTTTGTTACCGATAGACCTGGTCATGATTTTAGATATGCCATAGATGCATCAAAACTAGAAAATGAGTTGGGCTGGAAGGCCGAAGAGACCTTTGAAACCGGGATAAAGAAAACGGTTGCCTGGTACTTGAACCATAAAGAACGATTTGAATGAAAGGAATAATTTTAGCAGGTGGCTCCGGCACTAGATTGCACCCCATCACCTTGGCGGTGAGCAAGCAATTGATGCCGGTCTACGACAAACCGATGATTTATTATCCGCTATCTACCTTGATGTATGCGGGGATTCACGAGATCTTGATTGTTTCCACACCGCAAGACCTTCCACTCTTTCAAAAATTGTTGGGCGACGGAAAAAAGTACGGTTGTACCTTTGAATACGCTGAACAGGAACACCCGAATGGGCTCGCTGAAGCCTTTATCATCGGAAAAGAATTTATTGGCGATGACAAGGTTGCCCTCATTTTGGGGGATAATATTTTTTATGGTTCCGGACTCAAGGAATTGTTGCAGCAGAATAATGATCCCGACGGGGGAGTAATTTATGCCTATCATGTGCATGATCCGGAGCGCTATGGAGTTGTAGCTTTCGATAGCGATGGAAAGGCCTTGTCTATTGAAGAAAAGCCGAAGGTGCCCAAATCGAATTATGCAGTTCCTGGCATCTATTTTTATGACAATAGTGTGGTTGAGATTGCTGCAAACATACAACCTAGTGCTCGAGGTGAATTGGAAATCACCGATGTGAACAATGCCTATTTAAAACAAGGAAAATTGCGGGTGAGTATTTTAGACAAGGGCACTGCATGGCTAGATACTGGCACCTTCGCATCGCTGATGCAAGCTGCTCAGTTTGTGGAAGTGATAGAAGAGCGCCAAGGCCTTAAGATTGGGGCTATTGAAGAAGCCGCTTATGATATGGGCTTTATTTCCAAAAAAGAATTGCAGGCATTAGCCGAACCCTTGCTTAAAAGTGGCTACGGAAAACCTCTATTAGATTTATAATGACCCTAGAACGAATAGATACCCCATTACAAGACTGTTTTATTGTCACTCCGAAACTGTTCGAAGACCACAGAGGGACGTTTATGGAGACCTATAACCACGAGCGGTTTTTGGAAGCCACGGGTCTTGACATTCAGTTTGTGCAAGACAATCAATCTACCTCTAAGCGCGGTGTGTTGAGAGGGCTTCATTATCAGATCGGTGAAAAAGCGCAAGCAAAGCTGGTTCGCGTCATTTCAGGCGCGGTTCTGGATGTTGTGGTAGATCTTCGAAAGCACTCGCCTACCTTTGGAAAATCTTATGCCGTGGAACTTTCCGCAGAAAACAGAAAACAACTATTTGTGCCCAAAGGGTTTGCCCACGGTTTTATAACCCTTTCCGAATCATGTATTTTCGGATATAAGTGTGATGCCTACTACGATGCCTCTTCAGAAGGAGGAATAATATACAACGACGCAACCTTGAACCTAGATTGGCATCTTCGCGATGACGAATTGATTATATCAGAAAAAGACCTCCAACTCCCAACTTTCCGGGAAGTGACTTCATGAAAAATGTATTGGTAACAGGCGCAAACGGACAATTAGGAACGTGTATTAAAGACATGGTTTCAGATGGTTCTGAGGTTCATTATGTTTTTGTATCCAAAGACGAATTGTCTATTACCGACACATCGGCACTTCAAAACTATTTCAAAAAAACAAAATTCGATTATTGCATCAATACTGCCGCTTATACACAGGTTGACCAAGCTGAAAAAGAGGCTGAGGCGGCTTATGCCATCAATGCTGAGGGGGTGAAGAACTTGGCTGAGGTGTGCCAAGAAAACAATACCACGCTCATACATATTTCAACCGATTATGTGTTTGATGGTAATAGCACCCAACCCTATCGGGAAACGGATGCTACAAACCCCATCAACGTATATGGCGCCTCAAAATTGGCCGGAGAACGCTATGTGGAGAATATCTGTAGCGCCTACTACATCTTGCGTACGTCTTGGCTCTACAGTCAGTATGGGCAAAACTTTTTGAAAACCATCCTGAAACACGGTAAGCTAGGAACTGAGTTAAAAATTACTACTGAACAAATAGGCACCCCAACCAACGCAAATGACCTTGCTAAAATTGCCTGTCTTTTGGTTGAAAGGGAACACATTCCGTATGGGGTGTATCATTTTAGTAATCAGGGTAGGGCTACTTGGTATGATTTTGCCAAAGAAATATTATTGAAGGCAAGCGATTTAAGCACCGCAAATCTTGCAAAAACCGACCATTACCGTACTTTTGCAGCACGACCGAAATTTAGTGTGTTGCATACAGAAAAACTGCAAAAGGCGTTAGGAATACAAATGAAACCTTGGAAGGAGCGGGTGGCAGCAGTTATAACTATTTTGGAAAACAATTAAATATATTCATATGGCTCAAGAACATCATGACGAAGTAGATTTGGTGTATGTCATCAAAAAAATCAAAGAGATTATCAAAGGATGGATTGTCCTTTTGTTCAAAGCAATTGGCTTTGCGATCAAGTTTTGGTTTATTATCGTGGCACTTATTCTCATTGGCTTTGGCTTTGGGTATTACAAAATCAAGGATCAGCTGCCTTCAAAAAAGGCGAATGTGATTGTGAAGGTGAATTACGATTTATACCCGTATGTTGAAACGGCGATGGAACTTTTCAATGCCAAAGCAAAAAAAGCAGATTCGGTATTTCTGATAAAGCATGGATTCTATTATTGGAGTCCGCAGGTGAAAGAGGTAAACATGGAGCCTGTAGTTGATTTCAAAGATATCACGGAAGAATATCAAATCAATGAACGGAGTTTGGACATGTTACTGAGCCGAATGGATTTTGATGAAGAAATGCCATTAGACGAACTTTTGATTAAGGAATATGACTATTTCGAATTTGATTTTTCGTTGAGTGGTGTAGCGACACCCGAAGACGTGCAAAAGTTTTTTGATTATGTCAACAATGACTCGAGACTGGCTGAATATAAGAAGCAAGCAGAAGAGAGTATCGAAGATCAGATAGCACACAACACCAAAAGTTTAGAACTCATTGATAAAGTATTTGAAAGCTACTTGAGTACTGAGAATGGAGGCACAGATGTAGGCCCGAGAGACAAGGGGTTTGATTTAAACGAATTGATGGATGCTAAATTGATTGTTCAAGACCGCAATCAGATTTTGAAAACAGAGATGAGTCTTTCAAAGGACATTGCAGTACCGCTCCATGAAATTCAAACGCGAGAAGCCGATGGTAGATTGTTGAACAAAAAGCACATCGTTTATCCCATCCTGTTAGTGTTTGGTTTCTTTTTAGTAGCATACCTAAGATATCTATATCTGTATTTACGAAATGTGGCTCGCGAGAACAGTAAGCAAACACTTTCGTAAATGAAGAAAAGAAATTTAATCGTATTTGGGACAAGGCCTGAAGCAATAAAGATGGCGCCCCTGGTAAAAGCGTTTTCGGGGAATGATAATTTTGACACCAAAGTGTGTGTCACTGCACAGCATCGTGAGATGTTGGATCAGGTACTCGATTTTTTTGAAATCATACCAGATTACGATTTAGATGTAATGAAACCCAATCAGAACCTCTATAGCTTAACCGCCACAATCATAGAAGGAATGAAACCGGTTTTGGAAGAGGTGCAACCTGATTATGTGTATGTACATGGTGACACAACGACTTCGATGGCCGTGGGAATCGCTGGTTTTTATTCAGGGGCAAAAGTGTGCCATGTGGAGGCTGGATTGCGAACGTACAACAAACAGTATCCCTTTCCGGAAGAATTCAATAGACAGTTGACAGGGCGTATTGCAGATTATCATTTCGCACCTACGCCCGGATCGAAACAAAATTTACTGCAAGAGCACACTTCCGAAGACACCATTTTGGTCACCGGAAATACGGTGATTGATGCCCTGATGTTCGGCATCGAAAAAGTGAGCGCCGATAATTTTGAAGACGACGAAATCAACATGTTGAAATCGACCGTAGACCTTTCAAAAAAAATAATATTAGTCACGGGCCACAGACGGGAAAATCACGGGGAAGGGTTATTGAACATTTGTACTGCGCTAAAAACGATTGCACACAAACATCCGGATATCGCAATTGTATATCCAGTGCACCTCAACCCAAATGTGAAAGGTCCCGTGCACGAATTATTAGATGGCGTATCCAATATATTCTTAGTACCGCCATTGGCCTATCCTTCTTTTATATGGTTGATGAATCAGAGCCATTTAATAATCACAGACAGCGGTGGCATACAAGAAGAAGCTCCAAGTTTAGGAAAACCCGTACTTGTCACAAGAACTACCACTGAACGACCTGAAGCGGTAGATGAGGGTACTGTTCTGTTAGTCGGAACAGCTGTTGATCAAATTGTAAAATATACCAACAGATTATTGGAGGATACAAGCTATTACAATGCTATGAGTCAGTTACACAACCCGTATGGCGATGGAAAATCGTCTGCCCGAATTGTTGAATATATAAATACACTATAAAAAATGGAACATAAACCTACGGTGGTGATGATGGGATTAGGCTATATCGGTCTTCCCACTGCTGCCTTAATTTCTAGCAGAGGTTTACAGGTAACTGGGGTTGATATTCGTAAAGACGTGGTTGAAACGATCAATCAGGGTAGAATTCACATCGTTGAGCCAGACCTAGATGGATTGGTGCACCATGTGGTTAATAAAGGATATTTAAAGGCAGCAACTCAACCGATTGAAGCCGATGTTTACTTGATTGCAGTACCCACCCCATTTAAAGACGATCACGTTCCAGACACCTCATTTGTGGCCTCAGCGGCACGAAATATCATTCCTACGCTTCGAGAAGGTGCTTTGGTGATTTTAGAATCTACTAGTCCGGTGGGAACCACCGAGCGCATGCAAGAGCTAATATTTAAAGAAAGACCGGAATTAAAAGGTAAAATCTATATCGCGTATTGCCCAGAACGGGTGTTGCCAGGAAACATCTTACACGAACTGAAGCATAACGAGCGCGCCATTGGTGGAATTGACGAAGCGTCTACACAAAAAGCGATCTCTTTCTATAAGCATTTTGTGGTAGGAGAACTTCACCCTACCAACGCCAAGACCGCAGAAATGGTGAAGTTGGTAGAAAATGCGTCTCGAGATAATCAAATTGCCTTTGCCAATGAGTTATCCATGATTTGTGATAAGGCGGGTATTGATGTATGGGAAATGATTGCACTGGCCAACAAACACCCTCGGGTCAATATTTTAAATCCAGGCACGGGTGTTGGTGGGCATTGTATCGCGGTAGATCCATGGTTTATCGTTTCAGAATTTCCAGAAGAGAGCCAAGTAATTCGCAAGGCACGTGAGGTAAACAATTATAAAACAGAATGGGCGTTGGAGAAGGTAAAGAATGCGGCGCTCCAATTTAAAGTTGAACAGAATCGGGAGGCCAAAATCGCTTGCATGGGCCTTGCATTTAAACCAGATATTGACGATTTACGGGAATCTCCTGCCTTATACTTAACAGAACAGCTGGAGAAAGAGAACTTTAATGTGCTTAGAGTGGAACCCAATATTGAAAGTGCAAGCGACATGAAACTATTTGGTATTCAAGAAGCGATTGAAAAGGCAGACATCATCGTGTTTTTAGTGGCACATAATGAATTTAAGAATGTAACCATTTCCCCATCTAAGAAAGTAATTGATTTTGTAGGGTTGAAAAAATAGAATAATATGAAGTATATGGCTTTGTTGTGCGTGTTTCTCTCATTTGTTGGCTGCAGTGAACGTAATATAAAACACCAAGAAATTAGAACTGCAGTCAACGAGAAGGTTTTTAAAGACGATTTTACCGATTCCATACAATCCTTCTGGAGAACAAATCAAATCACACATCCTGATAGACTCCAAATTGTTCCAGACCCTATAGATTCTGAAAACGACGTTATGAGAATTTCCCTGGAGAAAGGAGATAGAATTGCAAAGGGATATAGGAATGAGATTGTCGTAAATCCGAAGGATTCTTTCGGTTACTTAAATAAATACTCTTACCGGTTTATGTTTCCCGAGTCTTTCTTTAAAAGGGAAGACAAGAAGGGAATAATCGTTTTAAATCAATGGCATGATGAACCCTACCCAGGATTTACTTGGGCAACAAAGAAGATTAAGGCGAGACCTCCATTTGCAATGTACGTGGAGCATACCCCTGAGGGAGAATTTTATATGATTCTGCATTCAGGAGTCCGAATGGGAAATATTGATGAGATGACAATTTCAAGATGGCCCGGAAAATTGGAACCTAACAAATGGTATACTTTTGAAGCGGAGATTTTTTGGAGTATTTATGAAGATGGTTATGTAAAACCTAAGATCAATGATATTTGTTTTGAGTTAGACGGCGTGTCACAATGTACGTTTCAAGCAACCAATATGTATCATAAAATACCCAATTATTTTAAATGGGGACTTTATTGGTCGGGTACCCAAGAGCATAACAGATATATATATTACGATGATTTCGAGATGAGAACTAAACGAATCGGGTATTTTCCACCAAAGTTTGAAGAAGACGCGCCAGCACAGTAAACCATAAAAGTCAAAACCGTATGCTTTTTAACTCTTTTGACTTTGCCGTTTTTTTTCCAATCTTTTTTGTGTTGTATTGGGTGGTGCATAAAAAGCTTACACTAAGAAATGTATTTCTACTTGTTTCTAGTTATGTTTTCTATGCTTGGTGGGACTGGCGGTTCTTGTTCTTGATTATTTTTAGCTCGATTGTAGACTTCGTTGTTGGGGCACGAATTGCCAAGGCTGAGAAAAGAAGTACTAAGCGGACACTTCTTATGGTCAGTTTGGCAACGAATCTAGGCCTTCTTGCGTACTTTAAGTACGCAAATTTCTTTATAGACTCCTTTGTCAACTCGTTTAACTTTTTGGGCGGAAGCCTAGATTCATTTGCATTAAACATTATCCTTCCTGTCGGAATAAGTTTTTATACATTTCAAACGCTTAGCTACACCATCGATATTTATAGAGGTAGGCTTCAGCCCGTAAAGGAATGGCTTCCGTTTTTTACCTTTGTTGTCTTTTTTCCGCAGTTAGTCGCAGGTCCAATTGAAAGGGCTTCGCACCTGTTGCCACAATTCTATAAAAAATATGAATTTGATTATGAAAGGGTAAAAAGTGGTCTGCTTTTGGCATTGTTCGGGCTTTTTAAGAAAATGGTGATTGCAGATAGGCTTGCTGTTTTGGTAAATCAAGTTTATAATAATCCAACCGACTACTCCGGCTATGAGCTTATTGTAGCTACCGTATTTTTTGCATTTCAAATTTATTGTGATTTTTCGGGCTACAGCGATATTGCCATAGGAATCTCCCGTACGCTTGGTTTCGACCTAATGAAAAATTTTAAAAGCCCCTATTTTTCTAGGTCCATTACCGAATTTTGGCGCCGTTGGCATATTTCATTGTCAACTTGGTTTCGTGATTATGTCTATATCCCTTTGGGAGGTAGTCGGAAAGGAAGTTACCGAACTTACGCCAACTTGTTCATCGTCTTTTTAGTGAGTGGGCTCTGGCACGGAGCGGCCATTACCTTTATTATTTGGGGTGCGGTACACGGTGTTTTCATTGTTGTCGAAAAACTGTTGAAAGAACAAGCTTGGACCACAGAGGGTACTCTGACCAAAATAAACCGTTCATATCTTGGTCAAGCATTTTGGATGCTATTTACGTTTGCTGTGGTAACATTTGCTTGGATTTTCTTTCGCGCCAATAGTTTTTCAGATGCACTCACGGTAATATCTGGTAGTTTTGAAATAAAAGCATTTACCTATGAAGACCTATTCGGTCTTGGTTTGGCAGCATCCGAATTTAAAGTGGCGATAGTCGCTATTGTACTGCTGTTACTTTTTGAAGCATTTCACAATACGTTTGGTGCGCTACGGGTATTTAATAAGCAATTTATCCTCATACGTTGGGTTTTCTATCTCATCGCAGTTTTTGTAATTATAATATTTGGCGTGTATGGAAACGACGCTCCCAAAGAGTTCATATATTTTCAGTTCTAGATGGTAAATTTCTTTTTTAGAGCAGGGTTATTCATGGTTATAGTTGTAATAGGCATATCACAATTAGACCGTGTGTTCTATAAAGATGGATTATTTCGTGACACCCTAAACAATTTTGAAGCTTCAAGCAAAGATTATGACTTAGTGTTTATTGGAAATTCACACTCCCATAGTAGTTTTGACCCCCGAGTATTCGAGTTAGAACTAGGAGCCAAAACCATAAATCTAGCCGCTCCGGCACAAAGCCTGGTTACAACCAGAGCGGTAGCAAGTATGCTTTTAAAGGAAACAAAACCAGATTTGGTTGTGCTCAATATCTTTTCCACGAGCCTAAATGAAACCAATAACGAAGCCTATAAAGCATTTCAGCTCGCCACCTTAGATTTCCTGCCACATTCTGTTGCTAAGTCACGCACTATTTTTGAAATGTTTCCCTTTGAAGAATGGCCCGCTGCGTTTTCAGAAACGATAAGGTATCACCATAATTGGGATACTATTTCTTCATTCAACAAACCGTATAATTATAACCTCAGATACGATGTTTATAAAGGCTTTGCGACCTATAAAACGACCTACGATTCTGTTATGCTCAAAAAATTTCAACACAGATTTGAAAAACGAGATGCTGTGATAAAATCATTATCGGCTAAACAAAAGAAACGGATCGATGCCATTATTGCCCTATTTGAAAAACATCAAGTACCTGTGTTATTTATAAATGCTCCATCCCGAGCATATCAATTGAGCACAAAGTTTCGTACCTATGCCGAACGTATTCAGGAATATTTGGAAGAAAATGACCAGACAATGCTCGATTTAAATAGAATCACAGACACCTTGGGGCTTGTAAAAAAACACTATAGAGATCCAAATCACCTGAACACGCGTGGAGCGCTAGTGGTTTCTGAGTATTTGGCAAACTACCTTAAATCTAATTACGAAATTGGAAAAAGCATTTCAAAGGAAGAACTTGGTAAAAACAGATATTATTTGATGGATCAGGGTTTTCCTAACAGCATTCACTCCAAAAACCATACAAAAGATAGTGTTCTTTTTAATCTGGGATTCCGTAACACACATCTTTATTATACGGATAGAAATAGATTTGAATTGGCCATAGAGGTAGATAAGGATGCGTTTAACAGTACCAGAATGGTACTTCAGTATGGCTTTCGTGATAATAAACTAGACGAAAAAAAGTTCAAAACTTGGATAACGCTTGATCCAGAAGATGTACTTACGTATAGCAACAGACATTTTGCGATCGTTACTTTATTTCCTGCGGAAAAGAAATTGTACGATTTGGAATTGCGTGTTTTGGGCACATCAAATCAGGTCGTTCTCACTCATGATTCCTTGAAATTATAGTATCTTGAAATCTTAAAGACTATTATATTGAAAACAATTGCAGAGAGTGCTTTCAACCATAATGGAAGCCTAACGTACACCTTAGAATTAGCAGAGGCGGCTAAAAATGCAGGAGCCGATTACTTTACAGTTCAAGTCATGGACGTAGCCGCATTTTGCGTAGAAGATTACAGCAAATATGAAATTTACGAGAACAATACCCTTTCTTTCGAAGCGTGGATAAAGGTTTTTGAGCATTGTCGCGAATTAAATTTGGCCCTAATACCATGTGTGCTCGATATACCGTCTTTCGACTTTTGCTATGCCGAAGGTTTCCGATTCCTGAAGTTACATGCCACAGACATCACCAACAAAACGATGTTAGATAAAATGTCTGAATACAAGGATGTCACCTTTATCTTGGAAACACAATGTGCGACCCATCTTGAAATAAAATTTGCGCTCGACATCATTGGAGACCAAGTGGAATGCCTGATGCACGGATTTAGTAATTATCCTACGGAAGTGGAAGACTTAAACCTGAACACCTTAGACTATTTCAAGAATGAATTTCCGCAGTACAGAACGGGTATGGCAGATCACTCCTTGGATACTACGGCTATTCCTCTAATGATATTAGCAAAAGGCTGTACGTTTATTGAAAAACATATTACGCTTACCAGAAACAACCGCCAATTTGATTATCAAGTTTCACTTTACCCACACGAGTTTGCCGTTATGGTGCAGCAAATCAAGCATTACAACCAGGCTATAGGGAATTATAAAAAACACCCTACTAAGACAGAGCTACCCTATCGCGATGTCATGTATAAGAAAGTGTTGGGGGACGGGGAGTTTAAAAGAGCAGATGCCGGTTTAGATTATATAAGCAGTCAATTCAGTTCATTTGAAAAAAGTGATGTAGGTGTCGCCCTTATTGCACGCTTGAAATCGAAACGCCTACCACTAAAGGTGTTAAAACCGTTTGGGGGCACAAACATGATAGATTTTCTTTATCAACGATTAAAGACCTCGACAAAGGTAAAAGATGTATTTCTGGCTACGTCAACCCTGACTGAAGACACACCGCTTGCGAAGGTTGGTGAAAATCATGGTCACAAGGTTTTTCGTGGCCACGCCGTTTCCGTTATAGATCGAATGCTGGAATTGTCATTTCAAGAACAATGGGGAGCCGTATTCAGGGTTACTGGTGACAATCCTTTTACAGACCCGACCCTCTTGGATGAAATGATTGGTATGTTAGTAGACAATGACCTAGATTATGTTCGGGCCAATAATGTTCCCTTTGGGGTTTCAGCAGAATTATTCAGTACAAAATACCTGTGGAACCTGTACCTGAACATGGACAATCCGATGCATTCTGAGTATTTAACCTTATTTATCCTCAATGATCATCAAGCGAAGAAAGGATGTATCAATATAGATTCTGATATTGAAAACCTAAGGTATATCAATTTATCGGTTGATTATAGTGAGGATTACCAACAGGCATTAAAACTTTCAGAGCGTTTGGGCGCAACTAAGGAAGCAAAATTCAATCTGAAGGATATACTCGGTGTAATTGATGATCTTAAACGAGAAGACCCGGATAAAAGTGTGAAGTTGCCAGCAGGTGAAGAAATTCCCTTTTCAGAATTTTTATACCGACTCGAGAATCAGAAATACAGCGTCAGTAAAACGTTACGTTATGGTCGACCTTAATATGAATATTATGAAGTTTTTTTTAGTCTTGTATGGGGTATTGCTCACAGTATTCACGGCCACTGCCCAAGAGCTTGATTGGAGTTCCAACGCAGATTTCAACACAGAAAAGTTACTCGAAATTTCAGGCCAAGCGCAAATGCTAACGATTGATGCTCCAGTTCTTATTGAAGGAACGGTGCAGGTGCCTGAAAATCTAACACTTCGCTTTACAAAAAATGGGGTGTTCAGAATAGCGAATGAACAGTCTTTTTTGATTATTAATGGTCCAATAGTCGCAGGCCGACAACAGATCTTTGATGTTTCAGCCAATGGCGTAACCTCATATCGGTTCGAATCGGCTTCAAACATTCAACTGCTGAGTAACCAACGTTATTTTCCAGAATGGTGGGGAGTGTTCCCAAACGTCATTCCAGGAAAGAATGGCAATACATTACCAAAAGCAAGTCATCATCAATTTATGAAAGAAATGATGCTTGACATCGCTGCCTCAAATGGAGGTGAGCTCGTCTTTGATGAAGGCGTATATTACATTAGAGATCTCATCATCGATTTTGATAATATTGAGATACGTGGACAAGGAACATCTAATACCACCCTTCGATTTGATGCAGAAAACTATGGTTTTTCAACAAGAAGAGGGACAATAATCATGATTCAAGGACCCACCTTGGAAAAATTCTACAGTAAGTTAGTGCCCGAAGGAATACCAATTGCAGGAAACTTCAATTTTACCGAAGAGCAAAGAACCATAGAAAATATCATCGTCAGGGACTTTTCTTTGGAATGGGAGGAGGGAGCCGCAAAAGCAGACCCATCTATGAATGGGATTGCGGTGATGAATGCTAGAAATGTGTTGATTGATAACGTTCATGTTGATCTATTTGGCGCTAATCGGGCTTTTTTCTTGGGTAACGCCTTTGATGGCGATGTAACTGAAAATATTACAGTGGCGAATTCTTCCTGTGTAAACAGTAGAACAGGGGTGTTTGTTTTATCGGGCTATGCCAAGGACGAGGATCCCAGACAAAAGTTGGTATTAGATAACATCAACATATTGGATAACCATTTGATTGTTACTCCTATGCCAGAAGTAGATGTGAAGAATGAGCATTTGGTTTTGCGCTATTTAGATCAATATGCTTCAGGGGTCTTTTTTATTGGGAATGAATACACAACTTCATTTACAGCACCCGATGGCAGGCGTATTGAACGGCATACTGGCCGTTTTCTAATTGATGGAAATATCATTGAGAATGCAGATTTTGGAATTCGATCCTGGTACGGAAATGCAGATGAACATAAGAGTTATGTCCACGATGTGACCATTTCAAACAATTACTTTGAAAACTTTCAATTTATTGGTGCTATGGCTCCTTTTAAAACCTCTAAAGTTGTAAATAATATATTTTCAGTAAACACATTATCACCCATACCCTCATGGGTCGAAGATGATCGTGGGGAAGATTACCAAGCTTCGGCAATCTTTGCTGCGAAGGCACCCTATCAAAAATATAATTCAGAACATGGTCCCGAAAGAGTTCAAATAGACAACAACATTTTTTTAGGGTGTTTTGAAAACACGAATCCAATAGTTGTACGACCTAAAGATAAAGCAACTGTAGTACTCAACAACAATAATATGGTGTATAGCAATACTTGTAAATCACCCACAAATGATATAGTGATAACAACAAATAAAATTAATTATGGTTCAGAGGAAGCTACTATTTATATGGGAGAAAACCAGAAAAGTTCTGCGCTAAGCCCAATAGAAGATATAAATGTAAAAATTGATGCACGTAAAAAAAATATCACGATTGTTTCTGAAGACCAACAATAGTTTCCAGTTCTTGATCCTTATAATGGTGTTTGCTACGTTTTCAAGTTGTAACGAAAGGGGTCAAGCAACACATGGAGAAATTGCTGTAGCTGAACATTATAATGGTGCTGATGCGACGGTATTGCAAATAACAGATCAATATTTCATGCCTTATAGTTATTATGTAAGAGATGACAACCGAAAATACAGTGCGGCATGGGCAGAGTTCTTGGCTTTTAAATATAATGTGCCACTGCATGTTTTTGAACAAAATGTAAAAGGTAGCATGTTTAAAGCCTTTTTACAATCAGGCCGGGGCGGTGCATCGGTGTATTACCCCACCTGCCACGATACTTATAGAAAAAGTAAGCTTGACTCAATAATTGCAGAAATTGGAGACGCCTATGGAAGAACACCCACCACCATATCTTACGGGTGCAATGTTGTAAGTTATGCTGATAGTCTTCCTAATTATATTTTAGGAGGAAGAACGTCTGAGTATGTGCATCTCAAAAGCGGGGCTGAAGCCATAACTTGGTATGGCAAAGATATGGGCAACCTGTATGACCAAGATTTTTCTGAATTATCACAACTTTTAAAAAGATCGGCCGGAGGAAGATACTATACAGATATTCAAAGAGATGACATTTCCGTTGAAAATAGTGCGAAGTACGTAAAGGAACAAGTACAGCAAAGTGTAAGGACCCATGGGTTTTACACCAATTTTATGCATTGGCATGATCAATATAAGAACACGGATGGCGCTGTTATTGAAGGAGTAGCGGTTATGGAGCAATTATTTGATGCAATGCACAAAGGATTAAAAGGCGCGAGAAATTCCTATTTAGATTATAACGAAGCCGTAGAATATTTGTATGCCAAAGAAGCTGTTGATGCTATTTCAGTGCGTGAGGAATCGGCTGATAGAATGATTATTGATCTTATCCATTCAAAAAAAAGAGACCGCGACTATTCTGTAATAGCAACACCAATAAGCGTCAAGATTCCTAAACATAAGTTACATAATTTTGATATGACGACTGTAGCCAAGCAAGAAAGGGTTGTTTCCATATTTGAAGACGAGAACAATTATTATGTGAATATTTCCTTAGACTTTGAGCAGAAAAAGACTGAGATAACGTTGAATAGGGGACAGTCAAGTTATGAAATTCTAAATTTAGACCGAAAACTCAAAATTGTCAAAGCATTTTTTTCTGATCAAATCACTGCTAATATGCCGTGTAAGTATGTGTTGTTCAAGAGAAAAAAGGGAGCAAATTCGTTTGAAGTTGAATTAATGGATAGAAGGTATAATTTTTCAGAAAAATATGAACTTCCTGATTTAGAAGAAGGATATGATTACTTTTGTGGTGCGATTACAAGAACACGGGAGAGTGCCATAATACAACTTGAGCCTTAGAATTTTATAAACCAATACCTTTTTAGCTAT
>JAWWCH010000001.1:0-28142 GCA_033720575.1 Marinirhabdus sp. | reverse complement strand
GCGCAGCGTGACGGGAACATTTGCCTCAGGCGAATGAATCCCACATATGGTTTAAGAAAGCGCGCTTCTTTTTAGGAACCAAGGAAAATGATACTTCAGATTTTGAATTATAAGGTAAATCGAACCATTGCATTTGGAGTCAGGCCTAATGCTTCTTGCTCATTTTCAATTAGAACACCGTCCCGAACACGATAGAACTTCCCAATGATATTGCGTTGATTTAGTACATTCCACACAGAAACACCAGCCTCTAAGCTTGAATTTCCAAGATCAACCTGATACAATGCAGATGCATCTACGCGTAAATAATCTGCAAAACGACTGTTGTTCGGGGACCCGAAATTTACGTCGCCATCAACAATTTCATTGTCCACTACAGGTTCTGTTGTCGGATTTCCAGAACGCCAATTTATTCCTCCCGATAGTTTCAATCTGCGGTGCACATAGGTTGTTCCAAAGGTCACGCTGTGTGGGATATCAAAATTACTCGGGAAGGTACTGGGTGAAAGCGACTCGAAGCTGTATTGATTATCCATAAATGAATAACTTAACCAACATGAGAGAGCCGTCCATCGCTTCCGCAACAAAACATCGGCGCCTATGACATCATACTCGCCGATACTCTTGGTGAATTCATATTGGTTCTGAAATCCTTGTTCTTGAGCCGTAATCCCTGAAACGTTCTTGTAATATCCTTCGAGATTAAAGAGCCATCCTTTTCTATCGTAATTGACGCCCGCCGAAAATTGTCGGCTTTTTAAAATTGGGATCGTAGTATTGTTCGATAGTTGCCATCGTCGCTTTTCAATTCCTAAAAAGTCGTTTTGGAAGTTCACCACTTGGGAAGTAATTTGATGTTTGTACTCACCAGCAACTTCAATTCCCCAGTAAGAGCCTAACTGCTGTGTATAGGTGAGCCTAGGCTCAAATATTGAGGTATTGAATTTATCCAAATAATTGTAACGCAAGCCGGCCACTAATGTTCCGCGACCGTTCGCAGTCTGAATCATATACTGTCCAAAACCACTGTGTGTGCGAACCACTTCGGCGATAAGGTTTCTAAATAAAGGCACATCAACATCATCTAAGTTGGTCACCTTTGTTTCAATCAATTCGTAGCCCAATTGCAAAGTTTGCGATGTCCTCGTCGCCAGATCGGTGATTACTTTTAGTCCCGATTCGGAAACGACGTTTTCCTGCAAAAAGCGCTGTTCTTCCAATACATTGGCATTGATGGCTCGTAGTTGATAATCGGTTTCATACAGCTGAAAGGTTGTGCGAAACGTCTCGTTCCATTTCCGTTGGTAATAAATTCCTGCACCCAAACTATTTTGTGAAACGCTGCTTTCCCGAGAACTCAATGTTCCATCTAACGTTGCATTTTCATTGAATTCAAGTCGGTTGTTGATGTACAAGAAATTTACCCGTAAAACATCCGAATCACTGATCTTATAGAGCCATCGCAAGGAGGTATCGTAGAAATCAAAATCGCGATTGGTGTTTATCACAGGGCCCGTATTGGAGGCCACCTCAGTATCTTGTGTGATGCGTTCAAAATAACTCGTGTAGGTGGGTGTGTCTACGAGGTCGTTCAGCGATTTTCTTCCACCTATTTGCAATGAAGATGATGCCCCTAGAGGTATGTCTAACAAAACGTTGGTGTCAATTAAATTAACGCCAGCGTTCAATGAAAAATCTTTGGTCACTTCAGTGTCGGTCTCCATTCGAATACTTCCTGAAACGCCATCTGTATATTCGGCAGAAGTACCACTTTTTTGAACCTTGACCCTTTGGGTAATTTGGGGGTTAAATGCTGAAATCAACCCGAAGAAATGACCGGTTTGATACATTTTAATATCATCCCAAAGCACCAGATTTTGGTCATTGGTTCCACCTCTAATGTTGATGTTAGATACCGTTTCATTACTGCTCTGTATGCCAGGTAAGGCTTGGGTGGCTTGAAGCACATCGGTTTCTATGAGCCCCGGTAAAGCAGTAAATGTGTTGAAATCGATTTGCAATGCCCCATTGTTCAGTTTGCTCATGCCTTGTACCAAGTATGACGTAAGAATAACTTCATCTAAATCTTCCGATTGCTGGTTCAGATATAGCGTCGCGCAAGGTGAAGAGGTGAAAGTGTTCGCAATCACTCTTTGGGTTTCATATCCGAGATAGCGTAGCGTAATCTCTTCATTTTTATCGGTAATGATAAGCTCAAAATAACCTTCAGGTCCCGTGACCGTGGCATTTGCCCTGCCCTCAACGGTTGCCGTTACTAGCGATTCTTGGGTTTTTCTGTCTTTGAGATAACCACAAATAGTGAATTCATTTATACGTTCAACAGACACAAAGGAATTGTCAAGAACCGTAAATTGCAATGCGCTTTGGTTTTCAATAAACTGCAAGGCTTCTTCAAATGACATCGAAGGGTCTATCGGTTTTACGCGAATTCCATCCACGGTTTCACTAGAATAATTAAAGGTAACCTTGTGTTTTTCTTCTAGCAATTGGAAAACCTCTTCCACAACCATCACATTTTGGATATCCTGTGCAGCGGTAATTGCCACATGAAACACCAACAGCCAAGACATTAAAAAATGACAGGATCGATTCACTCTTCGTAGATTACTATACTTGTTTTGTTTTCAATTTTGTAGGCCAATCCCATAGGTGCCGTGACTGCCTTTAACGCGTTTTCCAGGTTGTCATGCGGAAAGCCACCTGTAAATAGTAGGACCTTTTTTGGTCCGTTATACTGAATGGTGACTCCAAATTGTCGCTCAAGCTCATTGAAGACACGGAACAATTGAATAGCCTCAAATGAACTCGCAGTTTCGGTCCATTTTGGAGCAATATCAGGTGTCTTGGAATTTCTAAACTGCCCGTTGTTTACCACGATGCCATCACCGGCAGAAAGTTTAAATACAGTATCCATTGTTGCTACCTGTACCAACCCTTCATAACAAAGCACTTCGAAGTAAGTATCACGTTGCTTTACGTTGAATTGGGTGCCCAATACGGTAACCGTTCCTTGTGACGTTTCCACGTCAAAGGTTTTTCCTTTGGCGACCTTAAAATAAGCTTCACCTTCAAGTGCAACCCATCGTTTATCTGACCAATTGCTTTCATCAAACTCAATTTCTGAACTTGCATTGAGCACTACTTCAGAGGCATCCGGAAGACGAAGGGATCGTTTTTCAGCTGCAGCGGTAGTGTATGTAGTATTTGTATTTTGAAAGAACCCATAATACGCAATACACGCCAGTACCACAACGCTTGCAATCTGTATCATGATTCGCTTCCAAGAAAGCGGTCGAACCTTGTTTTCTTTGGAAGACAGGTGCTTTTCAACTTCACTGAACGATGGTGGCTCAGAAAAATGAGAAGCTTTAAATCGGCTTGCATTTTCAATGATGGCCTTCTGCAGTGAAGCATCTTCAAGGGCGTCAAATTCTTGTTGCTCCTGAGGTGTTAGATCATTGTTCAACCATTTCCGTATGAGATCTTCGTTTTTCATAGGTACTATTTCAACTATACAACAACTATACTGTAAAAACTCCTGACAATTAAATATTAAAATTTTCCAGCTGCTTCCGTAAGGCGTCAAAAGCACTGTAAATACGGTATTCTACCACTTTTTGGGTCACCCCTAAAATTTCTGCAATCTCACGATGTTTTTTCCCTTCAATCTTGCTCATGCTAAAGGCAACACGTTGTTCTTCCGTCAAGTTTACGAGGGCATTCCTGTATTGTTCCATGAATTCATTCTGCCTAAGGACAAATTCTGGCGATTCATTCGTGTGCGATTTTGAAGGAAGCTTTTGGTACTTCAGCACTACTTTCTGATGCTTTATGTCATTCAACATTTTGTTGTTCGCCACCGTAAAAAGATACGATTTCGCTTTATCGGGCGTTACCTGTTTACAAGCTTCCCACAAACTGACAAAAGCTTCTTGGGTGAGATCTCCGGCATTGGCACCCGCACCATATTTATAATACAGGAAATCATGCAAACTCTGTGAATATTTGCGGTATAATTTGGCAAATACGACAGTATTACATACATCGGTAAAAAGTTCCTTAGTCACGTAGAATAGGCGTTTGGGCAAAGCTACAAAGAAAAAAAATTAAAAATTTTCAGGAGATTTTGAGTTCTGATTGTTCTATAAGTGAATAACCCAAATAAGAAAAACTATGAAACGCTTTAGAAACCACATTTTGATGCTTTTGCTTCTATCGATTTCTTTTACATCGTGTAGAAAGGAAGAGATGGAACTAATTGAAACCCCGGAAGAAGAGGTATTGGCCAACAGTGTTGCCAACCTGCTTATTAGAACCACCTTAAACGATGGTTCATATGACAATATCTTAGACGGAGCGAGTTGCTTCAACATTAAACTTCCTATTACCGTAATTGCCAACGGAATTGAAGTATTGATTGAGACCGAAGCCGATATCCAACAAGTAGAAGATATCTTCGATGAATTCTCAGATGATACCGATACCCTTGAATTTCAGTTTCCGCTCACCATTGTCTTTGCCGATTACTCCGAAATGGTCATAAACAGTCAGGCAGAGCTGAACGCTGCGGCACTACAGTGCGCAAGCGGCACCGATGATGACATTGAATGTATCGATATACAATATCCGATAACCGCTTCCTTGTTCAATCAGAATAATGAGCTCATCGAGACCGTGGTCATAAATTCAGACCAGGAATTGTACGATTTCTTACAGAATCTTGACCCTAATGTCATCGTGACGTTCGAGTTTCCGATTACGGTAGTATTGTATGACGGCACCACACTTACCATTAATAATTTCCAAGAACTGGCAACCGCCATTCAGGATGCTGCTGATCTGTGCGACGAAGACGACAATAACAATCCGTATGACGATGATTGTGAAACCTGCACCACCCAACAATTGGAAGATCTTTTGACAGGATGTAACGACTGGATGGTGGATAGGTTAGAACGAAATGACAACAACCTAGAAGATATATATGTTGGGTATAATTTCAATTTTGATGCAAATGGTGGAATCGCCATTACTACGGCAACTAATTCATTCAACGGTACTTGGTCTGCCACAGGCGAAGGCAACAATATAGATGTGGTGATCAATGTGCCAGAATTGCCAGACTTTAATGATACGTGGAACCTCCACGAAATTGAACAACAACCTGGAGAAAGCAAAGTTGATTTGCGATTGGGTGATGACCGATTGCGCTTTGAGAGTGACTGCTCAGGTGGTGGCTCAGGCGGCGGAGGTGTTGATGATGCGCAATTGGTAGCAGCACTTACCTCAGGCGATTGGTATATTACCTATTTCTTTGACGATGTTGATGAAACTGGAGACTTTGCAGATTATGTGTTCAATTTTGCAAGTAACAATACAGCGACAGCCACAAGTAGCAGCGGCGTAACCAATGGAAGTTGGTCTACCTCTGCCGGCGATGAGACTGAGCTGGAACTAAACTTAAATTTTGGTGTGGTTGATCCTTTAGATGAACTAGCCGAAGACTGGGACGTGCTCGAAGTTACCAACGATATCATCAGATTGAAGGATATTAGCGGGGGCGATGGCTCAACCGATTTCCTAACCTTCGAAAGAGAACCGGTGGGTGGCGGCGGTGGATCGTCAAACCTTCAAACCGTGCTCGAAGATGGTACGTGGTTTGTAGGATTATATACCGATGACGGAACCAATGAAACCGGAGATTACGCAGGCTACACTATAGATTTCCTTGCCTCAGGAACCGTAATTGCTACCAATGGAAGCAATACCAATAATGGAACGTGGCAAGTGTTGAGTAGCGGAAACATACTAGATCTGAATTTCACAGGATTTCCTTTTGATGAATTTACAGACGATTGGGATGTAGTTTCGGTTGAAAACGACCGAGTTGAACTGATTGATGTGAGCGGCGGCGGTGGCGGAACCGATGTGCTCGTATTCGAAAAACTATAATTTGGTTGAAAGTTGACCAGCCTGGAGCGTATGGTATTATTGCAGCTCCCGCAGAGACCTAATGAATCCCCAAGCTTTAACGAGCGGGACGTTATGAAAAAGAAAGCCATATGCGAAAGGCTGGTATTCACCTAAAAAACAAAACAATAATTAATACATATAAAATGATGAGAAACAGAATAAAAAATAGCGTAGTAGTTGTACTAACAATATTGGCCTTCGTGGGTTGTTCAAAAGATGATGACAGCAACGATACTAATTCGAACAGCGCAAACCAAGTACGAGAAACCGTTGTTGCAGGTACTTGGAAAATCACGTATTTCTTCGATACTGATGAAGACGAAACCTCAAATTTTACGGGCTATGTGTTTACGTTTCAAGAAGACGGAACGCTAACGGCGGTAAATGGAAACAACACGGTTACCGGAAGTTGGCAAGTGTTGGATGATAGCAGTAATTCATCTACCGATGATGACGGCGGTTCTACCGATGACGACGATTTTATCATCACGTTTCCCGTTCCCGAAACAAATGATTTTGAAGATTTGAACGATGATTGGGATATTATCTCAGTTACTGCCAACAAAATTGAACTCACCGATGTGAGTGGCGGTAATGGAGGAACAGATTTCCTGACTTTCGAAAAGATTTAGCCAATTTTTTTGCCCCAAACCTAAAAGCTTCAGCCTTGTGCTGAAGCTTTTTTTATGGTTTTCAAATACAACCGTTCCACTTTCTCCCGTGCCCATGGGGTTCTTCTTAAGAATTTTAAACTCGATTTTACGGAAGGGTCGTGTGTAAAGCAACGGATCTTGATTTTTTCGCCCAAGCGCTCCCAGCCATAATACTCGTATAAATAAGTAACTATGTCTGCTAATTTTACACCGTGCAGCGGGTTGTTGGGTTGGCTCATTCTTTAATGAATTTATGTATCGCGCTTTTATTTCCGGAAGTAATTTTCAGAAAATATACACCCGGAATCAACGATGCAACATCGATTTCATGAATGGATGCAACTGTTGTTTCCAACAAGGTGCCCGACAAATTGTAGAGATCAATTTGGTCTATAATTGCTTCGGAAGAGACATAGACAGCATTTGAAGCTGGATTGGGATGTACCGTAATACGAAGAGGCGTTTTTTCGTCTATAAATAAGGAAGCAGGAGTTCGATAATAGGTAAGTTCAAAAGCAGGAGCTGATGAAATTTGTAACACCCAATTCCCTAGGATTTCTGAAAGATTGTACTCGTAAACCTGTCCTTCCACAAAATATCCAAAATAATCGGCTTCAACCGTAATATGTGATTGCGGAGGATTGTTGCAAGAACCGCATAAACAAATGCCAAAAAACGTTAGTGTAAAATTATCTTCAGCCTCATTATAGATGAATTCTCCACCATATTCATTGCACACTATTCCTGTAAAATTATGTTCAGCATCAAAATTTATGGTAGGCGCGATTCGTGGTACAATATCCTTGATTTCAACGATAACACCCTCGTCCATTTCATATGTATGCAAATACCAAGTGCCTTCTATATTTGGAGCTTGGCTAAAACCATAGGCAGAGCTGAGGATTAATAGTGTATTTAAAATCAGTTGTTTCATTGCATAGCTCCGGCGATTTTATTTTTTCAGGAACTTCTGAATTATTCTAGTTTCACCAGAGAAAAATTCCACGAAGTAAACCCCTGGGGCTAAACTGGAAACATCAGTACTATTGCTAGGCGTGTTTTTTGAAATCAAAAGATTGCCATGCACTCCATAGATCGCCATTCGGTCTAGTGACATTGCAGTTTTGATATGGAGGGTGTTGGTTGTGGGGTTTGGAAAAATGGATACAACCTCGAATGTATTTTCTTCAACAGAAAGTAAAGTGTTATTGTAATACGCATTGTCTCCATTTACATTGGTAACCGTCATGCGCTTTTCGCTAGTGCCGTTATTCGTAATTTCATAAAAATAGGGTTCGCCAATATTGTTGGCAAAATAGAATTGGAAATACTGTAATTCGAATGGTTTATTCTCTGGGTCTACACAGTCACCTAAGGTTTGGTTAAGTTCGGAAAAGGCGAAACTGTCTTCTCCATTCAGCGTTGTGATGCCATTCAAGGCGTTGCATACAAAAGACCAAAAATTGAGACCTACCGCGTCGGTTTCAAAAAATAGAGGAACATTCTGAACCTCATCGTTAATTGG
The DNA here is from genome assembly GCA_033720575.1 of Marinirhabdus sp. GTDB lineage: Bacteria > Bacteroidota > Bacteroidia > Flavobacteriales > Flavobacteriaceae > Marinirhabdus. Next base: position 19,970 of record JAWWCH010000001.1, on the reverse strand, counting down.
TGGAACGTATTCTACACCATCAATTTCTATTTTCTCTAGAAACCACTGGTTGTCTGTTAATTCTTCATTCTGACAGAACAAATTGCTGAAGAAAAGTAGTAAAAACGCAAGTTGTAAAGAGCGTAACATAAGTAACGGGAATTGTTTAATATATTTTAAATTTACACAAAAATTTCAACAATGACCGATTTTTGGCTTTATCTGAAATTGGGTTTTGAGCATGTGCTCGATTGGAACGCCTATGACCATACGCTATTTATCATCGCGCTTTGTGCAAGCCATACGCTTAAAACCTGGCGGGTAATGTTGATACACGTTACGTTTTTTACTATTGGGCATAGTGTGAGTTTGGCATTGGCCTCTTATGGTTTGTTATCTGCTCCTTCAAGTATTATCGAATTTCTTATTCCTGTCACCATCATAGCAACGGCACTTCTGGCTATTCGCAATGCACTAAAGGGACGTCTCCAAAGCTCAAGCCTGTATTTTATAATTCTTACATTTTTCTTTGGAATCATCCACGGTTTCGGCTTTGCCGGCTATTTCAGGATGATTAACAAAGGAAATATGTTAGCCCATTTACTGGAATTTGCATTGGGAATCGAATTGGCTCAAGTAGCTATTGCCTTTTTGGTCGTACTCGTGGGATATCTGGCTCAAAAATTCGTGCAACTCCGATATTGGGTGTTGGCAATTTCAACCCTAGTGTTCATTTTGGCCATCCCTATGCTCATCGAAAACTGGATTTTTTAAAAAGGACCGTAACTTTCAGTAATATTTAACAACCAATCTTTTACCAATTGGAAGCGTCCGCATAATTTAGCCATTCCTATGAAAGACAGCAAGCAAAGACAATACGATGTAGCCTATCTGCGCATGGCAGAAGAATGGAGCAAACTTTCTTATTGCAAAAGAAGACAAGTTGGCGCGCTTATTGTTAAAGATAAGATGATCATTAGTGATGGATACAATGGCACACCTAGCGGATTTGAAAACATTTGCGAAGACGAAGAGGGATATACCAAATGGTACGTATTACACGCTGAAGCGAATGCCATTCTAAAAGTGGCTTCCTCAACCCAATCTTGTGAAGGAGCAACCTTATACATTACCATGTCACCGTGCCAGCAGTGTAGCAAGTTGGTGCATCAGGCAGGAATCAAGCGATTGGTATATCACCATGAATACAAAGATAATTCTGGAGTAAAATTTTTAGAGAAAGCTGGCGTTAACATTACACATATCAAAGAATTAGAATAAACCTATGAAATTCAATAAAACCTATCTACCACTATTATTTGGCGTTGTTTTGGCGGCAGGAGTGTTTATTGGTTCAAAATTGAATTTCAACGATACCACCGAAAAAATCTTTGCTACCAATAGCAAAAAAGACAAGCTCAACCGATTGATTGATTACATCGACTATGAGTACGTTGATCAAGTAAATACCGATAGCATCGTGGATGTCACCGTAAACGGGATTCTTGAAAATCTTGATCCACATTCTGTTTACATTCCGGCCAGTGCCTACGAAGAAAACGCAGATGATATGCGCGGTAATTTTGTCGGTATAGGCATTAGTTTTTATCCGCATAACGATACCATTGCCGTAATTCGAAGTATTGAAGGAGGGCCGGCCGAAAAAGCGGGAATTTTAGGTGGAGACCGTATTTTGTCGGCAGATGGAACACCATTGTATGGTCCTGATTTTAACAGAGACAGTATTGCGGCCTATTTAAAGGGAAACAAAGGTTCCAAGGTGAAGTTGAAGGTCTACCGGCCAAGTGAAAAGAAAATTTTAGACATTTCGGTGCGCCGAAAAGATGTGCCCTTACTCAGTGTTGATGCGGCGTACAAAATGGCAAATTCAATCGGGTACATTAAAATCAATCGCTTTGCTGAAACCACACATGATGAATTCGATGAAGCACTAGAAAAACTCAATGATCAGGGCATTTCAAAATTGGTGCTCGATCTTCGCGATAATCCCGGTGGCTACATTTTCACTGCGGAAGAAATTCTAGACGAGTTTCTAGACAAAGACCAACTATTGCTCATCACCCGCAATAAAAATGGCGATGAAAATAAGACGTATGCCACCCGAAAAGGAGATTTCCAAAAGGGCAAAATCTATGTGTTGATCAATGAAAACTCTGCCTCTGCCAGCGAGATAATTGCTGGAGCATTGCAGGACAACGACAAGGGTACCATCATTGGAAGACGCTCTTTTGGTAAAGGGCTTGTTCAAAGAGAAATGGCATTGGGTGATGGAAGTGCGGTTCGACTTACCATAGCGCGATATTACACGCCCACCGGACGCTCAATTCAAAAACCTTACGGCGATGGAAACGACGCCTATTATGACGAATACGAAAGTAGATACGAGAATGGTGAATTGCGCCATGCCGATAGTATAAAGGTAGCCGACTCATTAAAATATGTGACGCCAGGTGGAAAGGTGGTGTATGGCGGTGGCGGAATAGTACCCGACGTATTTGTGCCGAAGGATACCAGTATCGCTAGTGAAACCTTGGCCTTTGTATCACGTAGTGGTTATATGGGTTATTTTGTTTTCGAATTTCTTGAAAAGCACAGAACCGATTTTGAAAACATTTCGTTTGAGGTATTTGAGCGCAATTATGAAGTAGATACTGAACTGGCAGAAGAATTTATTGCGTACGCTAGATTGGGAGAAGCCCGAATAGACCTTAGCGAATATACCGAAGACCTCAAAAAAGCCATCAAGGCCAACATTGCGCAGCAACTGTATGGTTCTAATGCTTTCGAATACATCATCAACCAAGGTGATCCAATGCTCAACAAGGTATTGGAATTGGAAGGACTCCTTCCCGCACCAAATCAGCAAGATTAGGCTATCGTTTGCTTTTTCGCTGAATAGCCAAGGAAGTGCGCAAGATGAGCAGCAGTACGATGACACACGCTGCCGCCAAAACACAAATGGAGGCCACTGTGCTTTCTCCTTGAAACGGATGGTCCAAATCAATCTTGGTAGCGTTGAAGACCAGTAAGCCAAAGGCAATGGCAATTACGATATAGGTGAAAATTTTCATGTCGATTTCTTAATTAAACAGTTCTTGAATATTGGATGTGAACAGTTTCACTGCGATGGCCAATAAGATCACTCCAAATATTTTTTCTATGATGGCAATTCCGTTCTTGCCTAGAAAACGCTGTAAGCTCCCGGAAGTGCGTAACACGATAAAAACGATGACTACGTTGATAACGATGGCAACAATGATGTTTTCCAGCTCAAATTCGGCCCGCAATGAGAGTAATGAGGTCAGACTACCAGGTCCGGCCACAATTGGGAAAGCAATAGGAAAAACCGTGGCCATTTCCAGATTACCTTCACTTTGTTTGAACAATTTGATTCCCAATACCATTTCCAAGGCAATGAAGAATAAGATAAAAGCACCTGCTACAGCAAATTCATAGACGTTTATCCCGATCAGTTTCAGAATTTCTTCCCCAATAAACAAAAACACGATAAGTACAAGCCCAGAAATAATAGAAGCACGTCCACTTTTAATGGTACCTGACTTTTCCTTCAACGAAATAATAATGGGAATACTCCCAATAATATCGATCACGGCGAAGAGTACCATGGTGGCTGTTGCTATTTCCTTGAAATTGAATTCCATTGTTAATCCGTCAGCACGGGCTTTTAAGTGTTATCTAGGTGCAAAATTAGGCTTTTTTTGGCGAGTTTCAGGGGCTTTATCGGAAAGAGTTTCGGGATAAAGAAGGAGCCACGATTGTGAATTAAAATGTAAAATCAAGTTATCTTTGCCCCATGTTTCAGTTAGGAAAAACCATAGTATCAGAAGATCTACTCGAGAGAGAGTTTGTCTGTAATTTAGGTGCTTGCAAAGGCGCCTGTTGCATTGAGGGAGAAGCCGGTGCACCTGTGACCGAAGAGGAGGTGGCTGTTTTGAAAGAAATCTATCCCAAGGTGAAGCCATTTCTAAGACCGGAAGGTGTCAAGGCCATAGAAGATCAGGGCACACACATCGTATCGCAGCGAAACGAATTGGAAACGCCCTTGGTTGATGGTGCCGAATGTGCGTATGTTACGTTTACAGAGCAAGGTATTGCAAGTTGCGGAATTGAAGATGCGTACAATGCGGGTGAGATCAACTTCAAAAAACCGATATCGTGTCATCTGTACCCAGTTCGCGTGCAAGATTATAGTGAATTTGCAGCAGTAAATTATCACAAATGGCCTATCTGTGACGATGCGTGCACCCTTGGCAAAGAATTGAAAGTGCCCGTGTACAAATTTGTAAAGGAAGCATTGATTCGAAAATTTGGAGGCCATTGGTATGACGAATTAGAGAAAATAGCTTCCGAACACCACGGCGGTAGATAAATGCTACATTGTTCTACAGATCCTATTTTTAGAAACCGAGATTCAGACTTTTATTTATTTTTTCCGCCGATTTCCGGATTTTTTTGAACGAAAACAACATGCTTTTTTGTTAAAAATTCGGGTTATAAAAAACCAGTTGAAAACAAGGACTAACCTAGTCGGAATAGGTAGCTGTAAGGGTTTTCAACGGCAAAAATAATTATTGTTGATAACCCAGTGTTTGGTTTTTAAAACGCTGTAAAACAATTAGTTATACCTTTGATTTAACAAAAAAGTAAGAACAGGTATAAATACCTTGTGTTGAAAACTTTGTTGAAAACCAAGAGCCCATTCACACGATTTTCGAAGCAATTTTTGTCATATTTGTTAGTCCCTAGTAATGAGAAATTTTTCCCAAAACCAAAAAAACGAAGGACAATGAGCGCAGTAGAACCCATTTTACAAGAAAACAAGGACAGATTTGTAATTTTCCCGATTCAACATCACGATATTTGGGATTGGTACAAAAAATCTGAAGCCAGTTTTTGGACCGCTGAAGAAATTGATTTACATCAAGATCTTACAGATTGGACCCAAAAACTGAACGATGATGAACGTTATTTCATCAAACATATCCTTGCGTTTTTTGCTGCGAGTGATGGAATCGTTAATGAAAACTTAGCAGAAAACTTCGTAAATGAAGTGCAATATTCTGAAGCCAAATTTTTCTACGGATTTCAAATCATGATGGAGAATATCCATTCTGAAACCTATTCACTTCTCATTGATACCTATGTGAAGGACGAAGCTGAAAAGGACAAACTTTTCAACGCAATTGAGAATTTTCCGGCGATCAAGAAGAAGGCCGATTGGGCATTGAAATGGATTGAAAGTCCGAGCTTCGCTGAGCGTCTTATCGCTTTTGCAGCAGTTGAAGGTATTTTCTTTTCTGGAGCATTCTGTTCCATCTTTTGGTTAAAGAAAAGAGGCCTGATGCCAGGACTGACCTTCTCTAATGAATTGATTTCCCGTGATGAAGGGGTACACTGTGATTTTGCAGTACACCTACACAACCATCACCTTGTGAATAAAGTACCTAAAGAGCGCATTCGTGAGATTATAGTAGATGCCTTGAATATTGAAAGAGAGTTCATTACCGAATCTCTTCCAGCAAGTCTTATCGGCATGAATTCAAACTTGATGACACAATACCTAGAGTTCGTAACAGACCGACTTTTGGTAGAACTGCAATGCGAAAAGGAATACAACACCGCAAATCCATTCGACTTTATGGATATGATTTCCCTACAAGGAAAAACGAATTTCTTCGAAAAGCGTGTTTCTGAGTACCAAAAAGCTGGTGTGACCAACAAAGACAAAGAATCGAACAAAATTAGTTTCGACGCAGATTTTTAGAAAAGTACCGCCTGTTCCCCAAAGGGCGGCTTTTCATTACTAATATGCTGATACTGTGTGTCCTGTAAAACACGCACTAGACACCTTTTTCAAAATAAAATACAAAACCTCAAAAAGCAAGAACAATGAATGTAGTAAAAAGAGACGGGCGAAAAGAGCCCATCATGTTTGACAAAATTACCTCGCGGGTACGAAAATTATGTTATGGACTCAACGAATTGGTTGACCCAGTAAAGGTAGCCATGCGTGTTATTGAAGGGTTATATGACGGGGTAACCACCAGTGAACTCGATAACCTAGCCGCAGAAATTGCCGCTACCATGACCACTTCACACCCAGATTATGCGCGGCTGGCAGCTCGTATTTCAGTGTCGAACCTACATAAAAATACCAAAAAGACCTTTTCGGAGGTAATGACAGATCTGTACGAATATGTCAATCCCCGAACCGGTAAAAAAGCACCCTTGCTTAGCGATGAGGTATACAAAGTGATCATGGATAATGCCGATGAGCTAGACTCTACCATCATCTACAACCGTGACTTTGGGTACGATTACTTCGGATTCAAAACCTTGGAGCGTTCGTATTTGTTGAAGCTTAACGGACAAATCGTAGAACGTCCACAACATATGTTGATGCGCGTATCTGTTGGAATTCACTTAGATGATCTTGCTGCAGCGAAGGAGACTTACGAATTAATGTCTAAAAAGTACTTCACACACGCTACACCAACCTTGTTCAATAGCGGTACCCCCAAGCCACAAATGTCTTCATGTTTCTTGCTTACCATGAAAGACGATAGTATTGATGGGATTTACGACACGCTCAAACAAACCGCTAAAATTTCACAATCTGCTGGAGGTATCGGATTGTCTATTCACAACATTAGAGCAACAGGTTCTTATATTGCAGGTACCAATGGTACTTCAAACGGAATCGTCCCCATGTTGCGTGTGTTCAATGATACTGCACGTTATGTAGATCAAGGAGGTGGAAAGCGAAAAGGCTCATTTGCCATCTACATGGAAACTTGGCACGCCGATATCATGGATTTCCTAGACTTGAAGAAAAACCACGGAAAGGAAGAAATGCGTGCGCGTGATTTGTTCTATGCCATGTGGATTTCAGATTTGTTCATGAAGCGGGTACAAGAAGATGGAGAATGGACCCTGATGTGCCCGAATGAATGTCCAGGCTTATGCGATGTGCATAGCGAAGAGTTTGAAGCATTGTATTTAAAGTACGAAGCCGAAGACAAAGGAAGAAAAACAATCAAAGCCCGTGAGCTTTGGGAGAAAATATTGGAGTCGCAAATCGAAACGGGTACCCCGTATATGCTGTATAAAGATGCGGCCAACCGTAAGAGCAACCAAAAGAACTTAGGAACTATTCGCTCTTCAAACCTCTGTACTGAGATCATGGAGTATACCTCTCCAGATGAAGTGGCCGTTTGTAACTTGGCTTCAATTGCGTTGCCGATGTTCGTGAAAAATGGAGAGTTTGATCATAAGGAACTGTTCAAAGTAACAAAGCGCGTAACCAAAAACCTGAACCGTGTAATCGATAGAAATTACTATCCGGTGAAAGAAGCTGAAAATTCAAACTTCCGCCATAGACCCGTAGGTTTAGGAATTCAAGGCTTGGCCGATACCTTCATTAAATTGCGTATGCCTTTTACGAGCGATGAGGCTAAAACCTTGAATCAGGACATTTTTGAGACCTTGTATTATGCTGCGGTAACCGCTTCCATGGAAGAAGCAAAAGAAGACGGTCCGTACGAGACGTACAAAGGATCGCCGATTTCTGAAGGAAAGTTCCAACACAACCTCTGGAACATACAGGACGAAGAATTGAGTGGCCGATGGGACTGGGGGAAATTGCGCAAAGACGTGAAAAAACATGGGGTTCGTAATTCCCTGTTGGTAGCACCAATGCCTACCGCTTCTACCTCACAAATTCTTGGAAACAACGAAGCCTTTGAACCGTACACCTCAAACATTTATACGCGCCGCGTATTGTCGGGTGAGTTCATTGTGGTGAATAAGCACTTATTGGAAGACTTGGTTGAACTCGGACTCTGGAACGACGACTTAAAAGAAGAAATCATGCGTGCCAATGGTTCCATTCAAGATGTGGATGGAATTCCGCAAGACTTGAAAGAACTGTACAAAACCGTTTGGGAATTGAGCATGAAAGATATCATTGACATGTCTCGCCATAGAGGATACTTTATTGACCAGTCACAATCATTGAACCTCTTCATGGAAAACGCCAACATGGCAAAGTTGACCTCGATGCACTTTTACGCATGGAAGAGCGGCCTAAAAACCGGAATGTACTACTTGAGAACCAAGAGTGCGGTGGATGCCATCAAGTTTACCTTGAAGAATGATAAGAAAGAGCAGCCCGTACCAGAAATGGCAGAAACGGCTGAAGTAACCGCAACCAAGGCAGTAAACGATAAGCCACTTACGGCAAAAGAGTTGAAAACCTTATTGCAGCAATCAAAAGAAGCTGAAAACGACGAAGATTGTTTAATGTGTGGGTCGTAGATCTACACCGCCTCCTGTAAAGGAAAATTTAAGTGTTATATAGAAAAACGGGGCCAAATTGGTCCCGTTTTTAATTTGTAAGCGTGTCGGTGCCCAAATATGCATCATCTTTATTATAATACCACGCCCGTACCTTTGGCATGTGGATCCCTTGCACCACTTTTTTTTCAGAAAGTAAGATATATTCTCCCGTATTCTTTCCTTCAGAATTTGGGTCACCCTTATAGAATTGATACACCTCCATGGCATAGGTCATCGGATTGAAATAAAAATACCATACATCGGTTCCTACGGCCTCGTCATAGGTCACTTTGATGCGCAGATAGTCATTTCCCTTGAAAGAAACCCTTTCCACGTCGGGTGAAATTTGGGTGCCGGGATCTTTTAATTTCATTGGGAGCCCGTAGAGGTAGGTATAGTAATCTTTATAGAGCTGAGCCGTCTCACAGGGGTCACCTCCACTGCTATTTTCCTGCTGAAATGTAGTGTCACAATTCCCCTGATCAATAGTATATCGCGTAGTTACATTATCTCTTGTAGCGTTAACGCTAAAGTAGTTGCCAGGAAGATTGATGGTAATTTGGCTTACTCTGTCACCTTTATTGGGCGTGGTCATGGTTATCTGGAAGGTTCCGTTGAAGGTCTTCCATTTGTCGTCGGGATCATGATAGGCGATGCTTCTTTCTAATACTTCGGAAGCAGAAAGTTGTGCGGTTACGCTTCCGAAGCACATCAAAATGAAGCAGAAGCAAAGTGCGGACGTTCTCATAACCGGCTGTTTAGAATGATATAAAGGTAAGCAAGTAGCCCAAAACAGCACCAATGGCAATGACCCAAAGTACCGAAACCTTCTTAAATCCAAATACTAAAACGGCACTTATCAAGGCGATGCACCACATTCTCCAATGATACAGGGTTTCTGTTGCCATGACCCAAAGAACAGCCAACATTACGGCCACCGCGGCCACGTTCACGGCATCGAGAAAAAACCCGAGTACCACCGATTTGCGCATTTTTGGCACCAAAGGATTCAGTAGAAGTACAAACAGAAATGAGGGCAAAAAGATGCCTAGAGTTGCAGCAATGGCCCCCATTGTTCCACCTAATTGGTAGCCGATAAAGGTAGCTGTGGAAAGTACAGGGCCTGGTGTAAATTGACCAATACCTATGGCATCCATCAATTCGGCTCTGGACAATAGCCCGGTGGTTACCAATTCTGCATCTAAATAGGCAAATAGTACATAGCCACTTCCGTACAAGATACTTCCCACTTTTAGGAAAATCCAAAAAACCCGGAGTGTAGAGAGACTTTCTATGGTTTGTGTTGCGATAAACGGGATGAGAAAGGGAATCACCGTGGAAAAGGCATTGTTTTGAAGTTTCCGTTTCACCATAAAATACAGGGTGCCCAAAATTCCCCCTGCTAACAGGGCAATGATTTCATTAACGCCCATCAAACTTGCAACCAGTACCGCACCACCTAGCACTCCTAATTCCCAGTTTTTAAGCGCTTTTCTGCCAAGTTTTAAAATAGCCGATGCAATGATAGCCAGAACTGCGGGTTGAATTCCCGCTACAAATGGTGCAACCTCTGGCAAAGTACCGTATTCGGTATAGAGATAGGCAAGAAGACCGGTGAGCACCACTGCGGGAAAAATAAAACAAGCCCCCGCAACGAAGAGTCCGATAACCCCACCACGTTCATGGCCGCAATGCATGGTCATCTCTGTGCTATTCGGACCGGGAATGAGGTTGGTGGCTCCTACCAAGTCTAAAAAGTGCTGCCGTGTCATCCATTTGCGCTTGCTGACCACTTCATCTTCCATCATCGCGATATGTGCTGCGGGACCTCCGAACGCAAAACATCCCAACTTAAAGAAGACGGTTGCAATTTCCTTTAGATGTGATTTGGCCTTCACGGTATAAAATAAAACCCCTAGATGCCGAAACACTTTGGGGTTTATGGGATACTATGTGATAATCGATTTATTCACGTTTGTAGCTGGAATGGTATTCTTCCATCAGGTTCATCATCCCGTTCACTAAATCTTTTGTTTCCAAGAGAAGGTTGAAATACAGGGTGGTATTCTTTGGGCTTGACTCTTCATTGCGGGTGCGCTCAATTTGCTTCTGAATTTTTTCGTTCAGCATAGCCTCCAGTTCTGGTTTTCTTGCAATTACAAAGCTGATGCGCTCAAATTTACGACTGTTGAACACTTCTTCGATTTCGCCTAAGAGTCCGCTCAAGGTCTGGTCAATTTCTTGAAGATCTTTAATTTGGTTGAACTTCAACTTTCGATGGTTGTTGTTCACGTGCTTGTAGCTCTTTTTGGCGATAAACTCAAGCGACTGCGCCATATCGGTAAGATAACCGAGAATGGTGATGTAGAAGTTGCTTCCACGTACACTGGTTTCATCTAGGTTCTTAATGAGATAGAAAATATTATCCCTAAGATCTTCGATTTCAGCTTCGAGTTTATCTACTTGTTTTTTGCTCATTTTCAGACTTGACGAATCTTCCCGTGCCAGACCTTTAAGAACAATAGTATAAATTTTATTGGTGCGATAAATAACGTTCGAAATATTTTCGGCACTTTCCGAAATGATACCTTGAACGGTACTGCTTTCTGATTTTTTCAGTTTCTTCGGATCAAGGGAAATCGTGCTTTTTCTTTTGTGCGACAGGTAGTTTCGAACCAAAAGCAATGCCGTCAATAATAACAAAATGGGCGTCATGATTTCTTTGTTCCATTGGATAAGGAATACCACAACCCCACAGGCTATAAAGGCGCCTATGGCCGTAAAGAACCAACCTCCAATAACGTTCAACACACCGGCTACGCGATATACCGCACTTTCTCTTCCCCAAGCTTTATCTGCCAGTGACGTACCCATAGCCACCATAAAGGTTACGTAGGTGGTTGACAACGGAAGCTTCATGGTAGTAGCGATAGAAATAAGTACTCCGGCGACCATAAGATTCACCGAGGCACGTATCATATCGAAAGCAGGCGCATCAAGGCTTTGATCTTTAGTAAGCATCTTGGCTTCGGGTTTTTCAAAGTTCTTGCTTATTTTCTGCTGTGTGGCTTCTGGAACAACGTATCTAATTCCGTCAGAAAGACTGGTAGCTCCTCGAACGATCAAACGAGAGAGCATATTGGGTTGGAATTTTTCATGGGTTTCGCCTTGTCTTGACAAACTGATTTCAGTCTCTGCAACGGTCTTTGCTTTTTTAGAAAGCCACAAGGTTATAACCATTATACCTCCTGCGATAAAAAGGAGCAAGGGTTCGGCAGGTACTTTCTTCTCTAAAACGGACATGGAGAATAAACTTGCATCAACTCCAGACACCGACCAGAATTCATAGGAATGATAGGCGGCCATCGGAACTCCAATGAAATTTACCAAGTCGTTTCCTGAGAACGCCAAGGCTAATCCAAAGGTTCCTACCGCGATTACAATCACCAAAATGCTCTTGTTGGTAAATTTTTGAAACAGGTACGAAAACAGTGTAAACACTGCAAAGCTTCCCAACAGAAGTACCACTTCGTTGCCTTCCAGATATGCCTTGTAATCATCATAGTAAGGAGTTCCCTTTAGTCCTTTCATAAAGATGAAGTACACAATTGCAGCTAGGGCCACACCTCCGAATACAGAACCAAAATGTTTCATTTTTTCTTTAAAATGGAACGAAAATATGAGGCGCGAGATCCACTGTACCAATGCACCTATAGAAAAGGCAATGACTACAGAAAGCAATATTCCGCTAATAATTTCCAAGGCTTTTTCGGTATTGATATATGCAGCGAGATTGGCAATGGTTTCGGTATCCGACTTACTGATTTTTATGAGCGACATCACCACAGCGGCTCCCAATAAGTTGAAAACAATGGAAACGGTGGTTGAGGTTGGAAGGCCTAAGGTGTTGAAAAAATCAAGGAGAAGGATGTCTGTGATCATAACGGCCATGAAAATGACCATGATTTCGTCAAAATAGAATTGACTGGGTACAAAAATCCCCTTTCGGGCTACCTCCATGAGCCCACTTGAGAAAACCGCCCCTATAAATATCCCTAAACTGGCCACGATCATGATGGTTCGCATAGAAATTGCTTTTGAACCGATTGCTGAGTTTAGGAAATTGATGGCGTCATTACTAACGCCAACTACGATGTCTATTACTGCTAGTACAACCAATGCTACTAGCATAAATAAATAGATATTCTCCATAAAAAAAAATGTTTCCATGGCGCAAATGTCACAAATTAATGCCCTCCATTTGTTACCAAATTGTTATGTCTTCTGTTTTAAAAATGTAATTCAAATCCTGTTCTAAACAGCACGCTATCAGTTTCTCCATCGGTGGTGGTATAACTCACATCACTCTGCACTTTCAATTTGTGACCTACAAGATATTTAGAAATTCCTAAAGTATATTGCTCTTGTGGTGCTCTACCGGTAACAGATCCAAAGCTAGCGGTTGTAAAACGAGCAGTAAGTTCGTAATTACTTTTGAATAAATAGCTCAATTGCCCATTAAAAGCGCTTCCTACACGTACGATATCGCCAGTGGGTGTGCCGTCTTCTTCAACTGCGACAGGGCCATCAGCCGTTCTATTGGCATATTCACCCATAAAAGCAAATCCGTTGTATTTAAACATGGCGTCGGCGAAAAAGGTGTTAATGGTAGTCTTATACAAGGAGCCGTCTTCCAAAAACATGTACGACCCCAAATTGCTTCTGGTTTTAACCGCGTTATCATTGATGTCGTAGGTAATACCAACCATCAACTTAGCGTCTTCTTCACGCTTCAAATCACCTGGAGAATAATCGCCCTTCGATGCAAACTTTCCGAAAGGTAAAAACTCTACACGGCCGGTATATTGCAGGCCACCCACGTTTCCTTCGGTGATATTTCTTCCTTCACCTTGCGATAAGGCCAGCTTTTCACGGGTCCAAAAATCACCACCCCAATTGGTTTCGTGACGAAGTTGTAGACCAATGTCTCGGTCAATATTGAAATTGCTATTGAGCAGTGAGCGGTCTATAAGTTGCAGGTTGGCAGAAGAAACCACGCGTTCTACGTTCCCCGGTAACTTGGTCTGTCCAGCCCAGAGTTCAAAATTCTCGTAAAAGTTCCACATCACAACCGCATCTAGTATGATGCGGGGCGTGTCGCGATTAAATTGTGACGCACCTGACACATCGCGATTCGAGAGCCCTAATTCTATTTTGTATTTGAGTTTTGGGGAATATGCAAAACCGTCAAATTTCAATCGTGCTCTTCGAATTGAAAAGTTGTACTCAGCTTCGTCATACGACTTGCCGTTGTAGTCCCAATTGGTGTTGAATCTACCCTGAATTCGAGGTGCAAAACGAACACTAAAGGAACTGTCTTTGGCTACGAAGTTTATGAGGCCTTTTCCAAATTTGTTATCGCTGATTTCTTGTGCTGCAAGGGTATAGGATGCAAGAATTGCACATACCATTAGGAATCGCTGAAATGTCATGATGTAGTTTAAGTTTTTGTCGCTGCAAAGAACCACATCTAATGTTAACTTAACGTTACCTAAAAATTAACTTTGTACTTGCGGCAACTTAAGAAAAAAGGGCTACCCAGAGGGGTAGCCCATATACACGTTGAATGTAGTCGACAAAAACTTAGACATTTCAGAAATGTGTATATGTCTTTCGACCTCACAAATTACGTACACTAATGTAGCTTTTGTGTAACCGAAACATTAAGGAAGTATTAATTTTGAGGTCAATATTTCATATTCCAATGTTAAATCTTCATATATAAAACCTTAAAAATCAAATGAATAACACCCTAATGTTATCTTAATGTTACCAAAAGCTTTCATAATTGTTACCAATTGCGTAAATTTGATAGAATAGAACTTAAATAATAGTCCCATGAAAAAGATAATAGCAGTATTAGTAGTTGGTTTCATCGCAAGTTCGGCGATATCGCAGACTTGTGCTAAAACGTGTTTGAAAGAAGTAAAGGATAAGTATGTTCTTGTAGATAACCTAATAGAGGCTACGCTGTACCACGAAAATGGTGCGATAGCTCAAACAGGACAATATACATTGGACAACAAGTTACAGGGTGAATGGGTGAGTTATGACGCCAACGGTAAAAAGCTGGCGGTTGCCCAATATGAGAATGGTGAAAAGGTAGGGACTTGGAAATTTTACCAAGGAGATACGATGAAGGAAGTAACTTATGCTGATTCAAAAATCGCGAAAGTAAACACTTGGGAAGCGAAAGACTCTAGAGTGGTTAGCTATAAATAAGCAACCCTTTTCCATTTTTAGTTAAAAGTAAAAAGGCGGCTTACAACTTGTAAGCCGCCTTTTTGGTGCTAATTATGAGAACTGCGATTATAATCTCGCCATGATCCAATCCCATCCTGAAATATCAACTGGTGTTCCGTTGAATACATCATCATCAGGACTGGTAAGTGGTACACCGTCAACAATTACGTTGCTAGGTGCGCCATTGTCTGGGAAATCTACTCTAGTTTCATATCCGCTTAAGAACACGTTTGTGAAAGTAGCTCCAGATTCTTTTTTAAACTGTAGAGCCGTTCCGTCTACGGTTGAAATTGCTGTGAAATTTACAATCGAAGGATTTGCATTCTCACCATCGGATTCAATAGCCGTAGAGAATCCTGCAACGTCATGTTGCACATATGCATTGGTTAACGTACCATTCCATCCTTCGGTCCAATCTACAGAATCATCTTCGTTATTAAAGGCATAAAAGTTTGTAAGGCTAACGGTTCCACCGAAAAACTCAACACCGTCATCTGCTCCGTTGATGGCAGCTACGTTGCTGATTTCAGTTTGGCTTCCAACAGCGTACAATGAAAGTCCGTTGAACTGAGATTCAGAATTGATCTGAGCCCCAGCGCCAATGATCACCAAGTAGTTGATTTTTCCTGAATCGTCACTCGGGTTGTTACCCCCGTATACCAATCCACCAACTTCAGCGATCACATCTACACCTTCAGTTGTTGGCGCATCGCCACAAATGAGTAATCCACCCCATTCACCTGGCTGTCCGCTCACAGAAGACATCACCACAGGGTCAGTAGCGGTTCCGTTCACTTCAATTTGACCGCCTTTTTCAACAGCGATGTATACTGACTGTCCACCTGGACGTGCAGCAATCTTTGTACCGGCAGGAATTATAAGTTTCCCTCCGTTTGGAACAATCAATGTGTTTTCCAATAGGTAGCTAGCATTAGGATCTAGGGTCACTTGACCTGAAACTTCACCTTCCAAGATGATTACCTCGGCACCTGTGTTGTTTGAAGAAACCCAATCGAACATAGCGATATCCACGGTTGGAGGCGCCACGTAAGCATTTTCAGGATTTGAATCCTGACCGTCAATTTGAACGTTGCTAAATGCACCGTCATCTACGAAGTCTAAAGAGGTGTCATATCCAATCAAAGCTAGATTGGTAATGGTTGCACCAGACTCTTTCTTGAACTGTAATGCAGTTCCACCTACGGTAGAATTTGCGGTAAAGTTGATCAATTTTGGATTTGCATTTTCTCCATCAGCTTCTACAGCCGTTGAGAAACCAGCAATGGTATGTAGCACATACGCATTGGTAAGGGTTCCGTTCCAACCTTCAGTCCAGTCTACAGAGTCATCCTCATTGTTTTCTGAATAGTAGTTGGTAACGCTAACGGTTCCACCAAAGAACTCAACACCATCGTCTGCTCCGTTTAGTACGGCAACGTTGTCGATAGATGTTCCCGATCCTACCGCATACAAGCTAAGACCGTTGTACTGAGACTCAGAATTGATTTGTGCTCCTGCACCTTCAATGATTAAGTAATCGATGTTTCCAGAGCTGTCGTTTGGCTCGGTTCCACCGTAAATCAAACCACCTACTTCAGCAGTTACGTTGATACCTTCGGTGGTAGGCGCTTTACCACAAAGTAGTAAACCACCCCAGTCTCCAGGATTTCCGCTGGTAGACTTCATGATTACGGGAAGGCTAGCGGTTCCCTGGATGTCTATTTGGCCACCCTGTTCAACAGCGATGTATTTGTCTGTTCCTTCTTCGGAAACAATTACTGTTCCGGCAGGAATGGTCAATTTTGCACCGTCTTTGATCAAAACAGTTCCAGAAATGGAGTATTGTTGCGTTGGATCTAAGATTCGGTCTTCGGTGATATCACCTGCTAGGTCTAGTTCTTCAGTTGTACCATCGTCATCGGTTGGCTGAAAATCGTCATCAGAACTGCTACAGCTCACTGCCAAGGTGATGCTTAGGATAGCAAAAATTCTGCTTATTGTTCTTAAATGTTTCATTGTTTTAGTTTGTATTAAGGTTAAAGATTAAAATGAATAATTGATGTTGAGTCCGATTCTAGCACCTCTGGTGTAGGAAAGCACAGTTTCTTCTGTCTCAATTCCGGTAGTACTTGGGCGCACGAGTTGGGTTCTCTTTATTTCTGGGTTAAGTATGTTCTTCGCTTGAAGTCCGATACGCCAATGCGCATTCAATTCTTTGTTGATGATGGCATCAAGCGTAACAAATCCTTTTTCTACGATTGCTTCATTAAAGTTGATATCTGAAGAGGTTTGGATCTCTGCAGCTCCCAAAGCAAATACGCGGTCTGAGGCATAATTGGCAACTAGGGAAGCGTCTAATGGATATTCTTGGTTGGTTTCGAAGTTCAAGGAACCATTTACGATCCAATCTGAAGCACCCTGAAGTTCTGCTTCAGTTCTATTATTGTACTTGAAACTACGTATCAAATTGCCGTCTGCGTCAAATACGTCTTTCAAGTCTTGTGAATGCCAAAGTCGGGCAGCGTTCAAATTCAATCGGAGTTTTGGTTGCTCATCCCCAGCGATGAGGTTCACACGTGTCTCCACTTCAAGTCCGTAGATCTCTGCTTCTTCACCTGAATTGAAGTAAGAGAATATCCCTGCGGAACCACGGTCTTGCACTTTGTTGATTGGATCTTCGATTTCTTTATAGAAAGCTGTTAACGACACCAATTGATCGTTTGAAGGGAAGAATTCCCATTTCAGGTCATAGTTGTAATTCGTAGAAGCTTCAATGTCTGGGTTTCCACGTGTGATTTGGTTGGTAGGAGAAACATATTCAAAAGGCGCAATTTCCTTGAATTCGGGAAGGGTTTGTGTCGTGCTGTTCGCAAAACGGATGCTGTGCTTCTCGTTTACATCATACTTTAAGGTAATCGATGGGTATAAGCGTCTGTAGTCCTTATTTGAACTTCCAGTTCTGCCCGGGAAGTTATTAACATCGAAATCTACATCGATATCATCTTTCTGATATCTAAGTCCGGCAGCCACACTGAATTTATTCAACTGTCCCGAAAAATTAGCAAACCCAGCAACGCTCTGTAAGGTTCCATTGTATAGGTCTGGATCAAGTACGTTCAATTTTAAAAGGTTGTTGTCGAAACTGCTTTGCGTAAAAATTTCAGAAAGGTTGTCTATCGATTCTGGGCTCACCGCATTGACCACGGTTTCTTCAACTCCGTAAAATCTCGATTTAAAATCCCGCGTCTTCTTGCGGTAATCCCCTCCAAAATTGATGCTGAACTTGTTGGTTTCGTCATCGTATATTTTGATCAAATCGGCAATGCGTCCGTTGTATTCAATATCCTCTATTTTCTGAACGCTTTTTCGTTGTTGGAATCCGCCGGTTCTTCCCAACTGAATCTGGTCTTCCAAGACCGGGTCGGTAAAGTTGAAGTTTACTTCGTTTCTGATTCGGTTTGGTTCGTCGGCGCTCAAGAAATTATATCCTCCGGCCCAAGTCAGCGTGTTCATCTCGCTCAGGTCGTGTTCTCCTGAGAGTTGAGAAACAGAAAGCAGGGTCTTTTTTAGGTTTTGGTCACGAATAAACTGAAAGGCCTCACCAGCGTCAGTTTCTTCGAAGAACGCACCTTCACCATTACGCCCACCTTCAAACACTTGGTCAGTTACTTTGTTGATAACCAATTGGGTAAACTTGAGATCATTGTTGTCGTTCGCTTTAAATTGCAATGTCCCCAAGGCCGAAGAGGTCACTTCTTTTTTCCAAGTAGTGGCATCGGTAAGGCTATCCAAGATAAAGTTCGAACGGAACTGTCTGAACACCCCTTGTTGGTATTCGTAGTTTGAGGTTTGTCCGGCGGTAATCAATACTTTCAGCCGTTCCCCTAATTTTTTCCCAGCACTTAGCTGGAATGAATTGTTCAAGGGAAGGCTCTCTGTCTGAGGATTCCAAGTTTGTTCTGTAATGGCTCTTCCTGTAGAAATCTGTTTTACATAGATTCCGGCGGTCACATCCTCTTGGTTGGGAGACACTTTAAAGTTATCGAAAACTCCGTCTTGCAACACATTGGTGTTTACAGAGGCACCCACCCGGGCTGAAAGTTCCGAGCTTCCGCTCAGTTCTTTTGATATGATATTGATATTCCCAGAAGCTTGATCTGCGGAAAGGTTTGCCGACATGGTTTTACTCACGCCGATGCTTTGGATCAATCGCGTCCCGAAAAGTTCGAGTCCGATGTTCTTTCGTTCCACATCATCCGAAGGAATTGGAAGTCCGTTCAGGGTAGTGGAAAGATAACGATCTCCTAGACCACGAACGAAGACATCCCCGCTACCATCGGTTTTGGACACTCCTGAAATTTTTGTGGTGGCCGAAGAGGCATCAGACACTCCCAACTTGCTCATTTGCTGTGCACCGATACTTTCCACCACGGCAACTGCGTCTTTCTGTTCAAGAAGAAGGGCGGTTTCACGTTCTCTACTGGTTTGTACGGTGATAAATACCTCATCAAGAGCTGCGGCGCTTGCGCCCAGTGCAGCATCTATTCGGGTGAATTTATCGGCTTCCACGGTAACATTAGGAATTTCTACGGTTTCGTATCCAACGAAACTAAATTCTACGGTGTAGACACCAGGTTCTACGTTTTCGATAATGTAATTTCCATCGAAATCTGTGGTGGTCCCTTTCGTGGTTCCTTTAAGTATGACATTGGCAAAGGGAAGTGGTTCCCCATTTGCGTCCTTGTCTGTAAGTGTACCTTCTATCGTCCCGGTTTGTGCGAACGTTAAGGCACTAAATAATAGCATTGCTGCTGTAAAAATTTTGCTCATCAAAGTAGTTAATTCATTTGGTGCAAAGAAATTGACAAATCGCACCAAGCCGGTTACCTCTATGTTATGCTTGTTTTAGCTTTTAGTAAGGTTTATGTTACCTTAATGTTACCTCTACAGATATTTTTCTAATGTCAAAACTAGGGCAAGAATCAGCACTTTTAGGTTACGCCATCATTACCAAAACGCTACAAAATTTATTGTCGCAACTTCGTAAAATGGGTATCTTGCTATTCAAAATACAGCGCTATGATGCAATGGGAAGATTTGCTTTCGTTACAAAAGCAAGGAGACACACAAAAACGACTTCGAATAGAGGAAAACGAGTCGCGTACAGGGTTTGAAGTAGATTACGATCGGGTGATCTTTTCGTCTGCCTTCCGTAGTCTACAGGACAAAACCCAGGTCATCCCTTTGAGTAAAACGTCTTTTGTGCACACTCGCCTTACCCATAGTTTGGAAGTTAGTGTAGTGGGTCG